>JAOIUG010000050.1 GCA_028223395.1 Shewanella sp. | reverse complement strand
TGATACATATGTAGACCGTGTATTTGTAATTGAGCACGACTGGCAATTCAGGATATTATACCCAATATCAACAACTGAATTAGGATTTACACCACCTTTTTTAGGCGTTGCATACGCAAATAAAAGCGCTATTGAAGCGGCAGGGGTAACCGTCGAAGAGATAGCCGCACATGAAGCGAAACACATAGAACAATTTTGGGAATTGGGGCTTGATTACTTTGGTACAGAAACTTGGAAATTAGAAGGCGTCGCTGAATATGTTAGAGGTAAGCCCACAGCTGATTTGTGTCACCCAAAAGAGGGTGAGGATATTAACCGGCTTAATTATAGGGATTACTTTATTGCTGTAACTTATTTGATTGAGAAGGAAGGACTAAGTGAAAAAGAAATATATGAGACCAGTCAATATCCCATTGAATTAGCGACAAGCTGGGTGTTGAATAGTCGGTGTGAAAATACATAACAAATATGGATAGGCCGCCAAACATAGCCACCCATCTTTAATGGTACTTTTTTACACTGGCCATTATTGGCGTTTTTTCAGTTTTACTTCAGTGACAAACTCGATCATTACAAACCACTGATCTATTAATTAAAAAGAAGCACAGCGATTATCTGCGCTTCTATAGCGAGAACTAAACACTATTGTTCCTGTTTAGTTTTTCTTTATTGCGTTGTTTTTTTTAGATTTTGACCGTAAATGAGCAAGTAGATGGCGGGGATCACAAACAACGACAGTATTGGCGCTGTCACCATACCGCCGACCATAGGCGCAGCAATTTTCTGCATCACTTCATTGCCCGTACCACTACCCCACATAATCGGTAACAGACCAAAGAAAATTGTTGCTACTGTCATCGCTTTAGGGCGAATGCGCATTACCGCGCCATGGATCAGTGCTTCGTTTAAGTCGTTACGGTTATTGTAATTACCAGCTTGCTGTCGATCTTTGATGCTGTTATTTAGGTAAACTTGCATGACCACGCCAAACTCAGCTGCTACGCCTGCGAGCGCGATCATACCGACAGATACTGCCACCGAAAAGTTGAAGTCCAGCAAGTATAGTAACCAGGCGCTACCGACAAGGGAGAAGGGCAGACTTAGCATAATGACAGATGCTTGAATAAATGAGCTAAAGGTCATCATTAGCAGCATGAAGATAACGGCTAGCATTAGCGGAACCACTAACTGCATTTTAGCGTCTACTCGTTGCATATATTCATACTGACCGGCAAAACTGTAGCTATAGCGTGCGGGTAGTTGGATCTCTTTATCCAGTGCAGTCTTTGCTGTGGCAATGTATTTACCAATAGAGATATTGTCTAGATCCACAAACACCCAGCTGATCAAGCGGCCATTTTCACTGGCAAGCATCGGTGCGCCATCACTTATGCTAATGCTGGCCAGATTGCCTAAGGGTAAATACTTACCGGTTTTTGTCAGTACCGGAAGATCGCGCAGTTTCTCAAGGCTATCGCGTAACTCACGCGGGTAGCGGATGTTGATAGGGTAGCGCTCTTGGCCTTGAATAGATTGGCCAACTTGCATGCCACCAATGGCCATTTGCACCACATCTTGGATATCTTTGAGCGTCATGCCGTAGCGAGCGGCGTTTTTAAGGTTAGGTTCAATATCAATATAACGTCCACCACGGGTGCGTTGAGCAAATGCTGAGACTGTCCCCGGAAGTTTACTGACAACCGCTTCAATCTCAGTGCCAATTCGCTGTAGCTCATCGAGATCTGCGCCGGAGATCTTGATGCCGACCGGCGTTCTTACTCCTGTTGAGAGCATGTCGATGCGGGTTTTGATCGGTTGCACCCACGCATTCGTCATGCCGGGCACTTTCACCGTTTGCTGCAGTTCGCCAATAATGCCTTCTAGGGTCATGCCTTTACGCCAAGTATCGCGAGGGTTAAGCATGATCGTGGTTTCAAGCATGGTCAGTGGCGCAGGATCGGTTGCGGTCATCGCACGGCCAACCTTACCAAATACTCGCTTAACTTCTGGTACGGTTTTAATGAGTCGGTCAGTTTGCTGCAAAATCTCAGCGGCTTTACCTGCACTCACACTAGGTAAGGTCGTCGGCATATACAGCAGGTCGCCTTCTTCAAGTTCTGGCATAAATTCACTGCCCATTTTTGTCATCGGATAAACGGCACTGGCAAGGGTGACTAGCGCGAGTAGAATGGTGATTTTAGGAAAGCGCAGCACCAAGCGTAGCAGCGGCGCGTAAATGGCGATTAACAGCCGGCTGATTGGATTTTTTCTCTCATCGGGGATCTTGCCACGCACAAAGTAGCCCATTAATACCGGAATTAATGTGATGGCTAATATTGCACTGGCTGCCATAGCAAACGTCTTGGTAAATGCCAGCGGATGGAATAAACGCCCCTCCTGCGCCTCTAAGGCAAATACTGGCACAAAGCTGAGCGTGATGATTAGCAGACTGAAAAACAGCGCCGGGCCTACTTCGACGGATGCTTTAAACACCAACTCCCAATGGGCGTCGCCAGTGGGGGCCGCACCGTTATATTTCTCGCGATATTGCTCTAAGTGTTTGTGGGTGTTTTCCACCATTACAATGGCGGCATCCACTACCGCGCCAATCGCAATCGCTATCCCTCCTAAGCTCATAATATTGGCGTTAACACCCATAATGTTCATCACGATAAAGCTGATCAAGATGGAGATTGGCAGTGAGATAATAGCCACTAATGTCGAGCTGGCATGCAGCAAAAAGATTAAGCAGATAATGCCAACAACCAACATCTCTTCCAGTACTTTGTGTTTGAGGTTATCGACTGAGTTAAGGATAAGCTCTGAGCGATCGTAAGTGATGACTAACTCAACCCCATCAGGCAGGCCGTTTTCAATTTCCTTTAGTTTATTTTTCACGTTTCTGATGGTAGCGAGTGCATTTTCACCGTAGCGCATGACTACAATGCCGCCGACAACTTCGCCTTCACCATTTAATTCGGCAATACCGCGGCGTGCCGCTGGGCCAGTTCGCAGCTGTGCGACATCTTTCATTAGTACTGGGATCCCAGATTCAGACACGATGCCTAGTGGGATCTCTTCAAAATCGGCTAAAGTTTGCCGGTAACCCATAGAGCTTATCATGTATTCAGCTTCTGCCATCTCAATCACAGAGCCGCCAGTGGAGCTATTGGAGTTATCTAAGGCATTTTTAACCGTCATCAAGTCGATTTGATAGAGGGCTAATTTATGCGGGTCGACAATGATCTGATAAGACTGCTCCATGCCGCCAACGGTGGCAATTTCAGACACACCTTCGATGCTTTGCAGCTCAAGCTTTAAGAACCAATCTTGCAGTGATCGCAGCTGCGCTAAATCATGTTGGCCTTTGCGATCTACCAAAGCATACTGAAACACCCAACCCACGCCGGAAGCATCGGGGCCTAAAGTTGGGGTGACGTTGGCAGGCAGTTGCCCTTGGGTTTGCGATAGGTACTCTAATACCCGTGAGCGTGCCCAATAGATATCGGTGCCATCTTCAAAAATGATGTACACATAAGAGTCGCCAAACATTGAGAAGCCGCGAACCGTTTTTGCACCAGGCACCGCGAGCATTGCCGTTGATAATGGATAGGTGACTTGATCTTCTACCAGCTGTGGTGCTTGACCTGGGTATGAGGTTTTTACAATCACCTGCACGTCAGACAAATCTGGCAGTGCATCTAGCGGTGTCATTCGCATGGCTTGATAACCAATTAACGCGATGATGGCAGTAAGTACTAACACCATGACGCGCTGCCTAATTGAAGCGCTAATAATTTTATCTAACATTAGTGCCTCCGATTAGTGGTTTGCGTGTGGGGTGCTAGCGGTGTTTTCACTGCTATTGCTACCACTTAAGCGTTGTAAACTACCTTGAATACTGGCTTCTGAATCCAGCAAAAATTGACCGGATACAATCACCTTATCGCCGACTTTTACGCCTTCAGTAATTTCAGCTTTACCCTGCGATATCATGCCGACCTTGACTGCCACTGAGGTAAATGTGTTATCTGTACGTTGCACGACCACTCTGTTTTCTCTACCAGTAAGGATCAGTGCTTCGGTGGGAACTGACAGCACATCTCGCTGCGGGCCACCAAACAGTTTGACATCCACTAAGGTGCCCGGTTTGAGGTGTTTTCCTGGGTTATCTAGCTTCACTCTAACTCGCATGGCGCGTGAAATGGGGTCGAGTTCTGGGTAGATATAATCAATTGTTGATTCTAAATCGAACAAACCTTGCGCTGCGGCGGTTACCTCTACGGGGCGGCCTTGTTCGAGCCAGCTTTGTTCGTTTTCAAACACATCTGCAATGACCCATACGCTGCTCAAATCAACAATCTCAAATAGCGTGTCACCGGGTTGAACATACATGCCGTGGCGAACTGATAACTGGCTGACAAAACCGTCTTGCTCAGCATAATAGGGCACGCGGTAAATGGTTTCACCGGTGCGTTCTAACTGTTTAATGGTATGAGTACTTAGGCCAAGCAGTTCTAGGCGTAAACGGGCTTTTCGCAGTAAGCCTGCCCCACGGTTTTTGTCCTGCTTGAGGTAATCGATAGCCTGCATGTAATCATCTTGAGCATTCACTAATTCAGGCGAATAGAGCTCATAAAGCAGTTGACCTTTTTTAACTTGCTGGCCAACGGTATGCACCATTAAGGTTTCAAGCCAGCCGTTAACGCGGGTGTGAGCATGTCCTATGGCATTTTCGTTGTATTGAACTGTGCCTACGGTCTTAACAAGCTTCCATAGCGTGCCTTTGCTGACTTGCTCGCTACGCATACCTAGGGCTTGTTGCATACCGCCAGATACGCTAACAACCACCTCTTCGGTTGCGCCACCAACACTGACCTTTTCTAAGTTCATGCCGCAGATAGGGCAAGTGCCAGCTTCGTCTGAAATCGCATGTGGATGCATGGGGCAGACATACTTTACATTGCCATCAGCGTTATTTTGCGCTGCTGGCACTAATATTGGTTTTGGCTGGCTAAATAGTTGGTCAGCTTGACTTTGTGGCTTTGACTGTTTGGCCGTGAAGAGATGTTGTTCATGCTGTTGGCTATAGGCGGTAATAGGCGCTGATGTCAGCAATAAACCTAAGGCGTAAAATGCATTAGCGCGAAGTTTTATGATATCAAATACATTCATAATACCTTACTCCAATAATGGCGATTGGCAGCAGGCATTAAATGTATGCTGCATTTAGGGTCATTAGCTTTATTTTTAATTAATGTAGGGTGAATGGGGCTGGCACGATGTAGATTGCGCTTTGCGCCATGGTGATGCAGGTGAGCAGATCTCGTTTGTGCCCAGAATAAATATAAAATCTGAGGTAACACGATACTGATAAAGGTGTTCATAATTCCACTCCATCAAAGAGAGTAGCCAAATATTGTCAGTGCAAGTTCGCCAAACAATGAATGGTATAAATGATTGCTTAGTAAAATAAATTACGTTATTAGCTTTAGTTTTTTTTTGGCTTGAACTACGCGATTGGAGGTCTTAAAACTTGCGGTAATGAAATAGAGTGGAAATGGTGCATTGGTGTGGCTGTTAACGTTTCATTGGTGTTGCGCTTAGGCCATGAAAACCCACTAAACACAGTGCCGGTTACTGAGATCACCAAGCAGTGGTGACAGTCGCTTATGCATGCTCCTGTGCTGTTGCAGCAGTGATTGGTATTGTCTCGCTGCATTTGCATTGTGTCATGAGAGCCACAGCAGTGGGAATTGCTTTGCATCGGGTGGCATTCAGCCTCATGTTGCATGTTCATCATGGGCATTTCGTCAGCCATCGCATTGGGGATCATCAATCCATTTGCTAACAAAAGCTGGCTCAACAGTGCGAGCAGCGTAATGGTGAGTAATGTATGATGGCGAAGTATGCTAAACATGATAACTCCAAGTGATAAACGAGTTTATTCTAACACAGCATTGCAGTGATACATCGATGAAATTGATAAAACGGCTATTGCTAAGCCAGATGGATCACTAACGATTACGATGCTAAATGCTGTGCCAGAAAATCAGCGCTTTGATCACGTTAAAACTAATTAACCGGTGACGGAGTCAATTGAGCCGCCAAGTATGCGCCAAGATCTGTTTATGCAGCTAAAAAATTGCAATAGCTCCTAGTGTTTTATCTCATCACTATTTATTTGGGTCATATCATGGCTGGGCGAAGGCATACTGTTTTGGTGTGAAAGGTGTGCTAATTATCCACAGTAACGGTACATGTAAAGATTATGCGCGCGGGATCAGATCATGATGAATTATTCATAGTCGAAGCGCGTGAGTTGGCGTAATCTTAACACTTCAACAGCCAACCCTTTTTAGGTCAGTGACGATGAAATATCAGTTAATCCCGGTAACCCCTTTTCAGCAAAATTGCAGCTTAATCTGGTGTGAGCACAGTTTTAAAGGAGCGGTGATTGATCCTGGTGGCGATCTTGAGCGCATTTTAGCTACGGTAACTAAAAATAATGTCCAAGTAGAGCAAATTTTACTGACCCATGGGCATATTGATCATGTAGGCGCTGCTCAATGTCTTGCTGAGCAATTAGATATCCCGATTGTGGGTCCGCATGTTGCTGATCGTTTCTGGTTGGAAGGACTGCCTAAGCAAAGTCAGCATTTTGGGTTTGTGCACTGTGATCCTTTTGTTCCGCATCATTTTTTACAAGAAGGTGATGAAGTAAAAGTCGGCCAGCAGATATTATCTGTGCTGCATTGCCCAGGACACACTCCAGGGCACATTGTTTTTTTTGCTCCAGCAACGGGTGTGGCTTGGGTAGGCGATGTGTTGTTTAAAGGTGCAATTGGTCGTACCGATTTTCCACAATCAGATCATCAAGCTTTGATTAATTCCATCACTCAGAAATTGTGGCCTCTGGGCAATGAGGTGCTGTTTATTCCAGGGCATGGGCCGCTGTCGACGTTGGGAGAAGAGCGTGCTACAAATCCGTTTGTGGCTGATCAACTGTTTGATTAAGGTGGCTGATGGCTTAACACTTTATTAAGCAATTCGAGCTTCATATTACGCTCGAATTGCTTATTGTAAAGGTAACGGCTCGTTGATTTATCGATTGAGCGCGGCGTTAAAACGATCAAATGCAGCGTCAAGATCTGCAATAAGATCATCCACATTTTCAAGACCGATATGTAACCTGATCAGCGGTTTGCTACTGTCCCATTGAGTGGCTGTGCGCAGTTTGTCAATGCCAAACACGCCTAAAATGAGGCTTTCAAAGCCTCCCCATGAGAAGCCCATTTTAAAATGATCCATGTTTTCTACAAATGCGGTGACGGCGTGTTGATCTCCTTGTTTTAAGACGAAAGAGAATAAGCCGTTTGAGGCGCTAAAGTCACGCTTGAAAAACGCGTGTCCGGGGCATGTGTCAAATGCAGGATGGCGCAGATGGTCCACTTCTGGACGGGTGTTAAGCCAGTTGGCCACTTTCAATGCGTTTTGCTCATGTTGAGCTAATCGAATACCGAGTGTGCGTAGCCCACGGCTGGCAAGGTAAACATCGTCTGGTGAAGTGCACTGACCAAGCAGATAACTGTGCTCTCTCAGTTGTGGCCAATGTTGCTCATTGGCGGTTGCAGTGCCCATCATGACATCGGAATGGCCGACGATATATTTAGTCGCGGCTTGAATAGAAATATCAACGCCCATGTCGAACGGGCGTGAATTAATGGGAGATCCCCAAGTGTTGTCGAGCATGACGACGATATCGTGTTCATGGGCAACCCGGCAAAGTGTGGGCACATCTTGCACTTCCATGGTGATAGAGCCGGGGGACTCTAAAAAAACGACTTTGGTATTAGGGCGAATAAGCTCAGCGATCCCTGCGCCAATCATAGGATCATAGTAGGTGGTTTCAATGCCGTAGCCAGCAAGCAAATTATTGCACAATTCACGAGTGGGTTCATACACACTGTCGACCATTAATAGATGATCACCTGCTTTTAAAAAGGACAATAAACTGTTACTGATAGCAGCGCTGCCTGAGGGGTAGAGTGCTGTACCTACGCCGCCTTCAAGCTCGGCGATGGCGGCTTGAAAGGCAAAGTGTGTGGGGCCACCGCGACGGCCATAAAACATGGCGCCATTGGTTTTGTTTTTAGCCGCAAAACGCAGATCTTCCATGGTATCGAACACCATGGTTGATGCCCGAAAAATAGGGGGGTTGATCACGCCTTGAGTCCACTTTTTGTCACGGCCTAAGCTAATTATCTGCGTTTCTTTTTTCATCGGATAGTCTTTCCAAAATAGGGCTTTTATTATTTGGCCATCTTAACATCTATATGGCCAAATTAAAGTGTCAATCTATTCAACTTGATTGTTCAACTGATTGTGAAATTAGTTTGCTTTACTGATCGGCAATTGGGTGGTGATCTCTACACCAGTGATCTCCCCTTGTGGACTGATGCGATTTTGCGCACTTATTTTTCCTTTGTGAAACAAGCTTATTAATCGTGCGATGTACAAACCAAGACCTAAGTGTGGTTTGTCTTGGGCTTTTTGCGCTCGCACTGAAACCATGGATTCAAAGATCTGCTCAGACATATTCTCCGGCAATGGTGTGCCGTCATTGGCCACCGTTAATAGGGCGGTTTTATTGTGCAGTGTCAGGCTAACATCAATGACGCTGTTGGGCTCACTAAATTCTAATGCATTGGCGATCAGTTTATCCATTAGCTGGGCGATGTATTCGGGCACACCTTCAACCAGTATGGTGTGTGGCACCAACTCGGTGTTAAAGCGCTGCTTTGGATAAGTCATTTGGTATCCTTGCATGCAACCACTGACTACTTTATCTAGCGGAAATACACAGGTTTCTGCATGCACTAAGCTTTCTTCGAGTCGAGTGGCTTCACTCATGTTATTGAGGATCATATTGAGACGACTGACACCTTCTTGTGCCCGGTCAACATATTTTCGGCTATCGGGGTTAAGAGATTGCAGACTTAAATGCTCGAGCGATGACCGCACGACTGCAACTGGCGTGCGCAGTTCATGGGATAAGCGTGAGGACATGTTTTCTAAATAATGCGTGTATTGGCCTAAACGGCTTACAATGTTGGCAAAACTACGGGATAAATCACCAATTTCGTCGCGGACCGTGGAGCCTTGGATAGACTTTGTTATACGCCCTTGGTTATCAATGGCTTCTTCTGCTTCGTCGCGCAGTTTCCGGATCCTGCTCGAAATATTAGAAGCAAAAAAGAACAGAGCAAGCGTGCCCATGCTCATGATGGTGAGGATCACATTGAATAATTTTTCGAGGGCTTTGTTACGTAATGTTCGGATCCCGTGGGTGGTTTCCTCAGCTATCACGACTCCCATGACTTTATTGTCAATCCAAATCGGGCTAGCGGCAGCAAGTACGACGGCTTTATTGTCAGGGGTGAGCCGCCAGGTGGAGCCTTGCTTGCCTTCAAGCGCTTGGTTGATGTGGTTACCTTGCAAAACGGTGGAGTCTTGCAAGGAGTCAATAAAATCTTTAGGGGGTGTGGTGAGAATTTTGTAGTAAATGGGGTACAGGTATTGCTGTTTAAATTTATCCCAGTAACTGTGACCTTCTTTTTCGATGGTCGAACGCGTCCATACGCTGTTATCTGAGCGAATGTCACCTGACTTTGCGAGTACGCGTCCATGCCTGTCGACTACCCATATACGGGAGTGGTTATGCGCCATTCCTTTGATAATGCTTTCTATTTCTGGTGATGGCACCAGCACTGTGCCGAGAGTATTGACATCATCAATGGCGGATGTACCCACAATCGCGTCGAGCTGACGTGTCTTGGGATTGTTAATATCGTAGATCGCAAATCCAAGTTTACTGCCTACCATGTTAAGCGGGATCCGTAGCTCAACATTATAGCCTTTGGCAGTTTTTAACCATTTACCTTGGATTTTAACCTCAGGTATGACAGGGGTGGTTTGGCTAGGATCTTTTGGTAATTCAAAGGCGCTTATCCAACCATCTTTTGTCGTCGCGATAATATAACGCCGAAACTGTCCATCGGGGGCGAGTGTGGCAATGGCGATATGATCGTTGCGGTCGATACTTAGGCTGTTTTTGCCGCGGTAGATCACGTGTGGATCGGTGATGTCAAAAAAGCCGTATAAGTAACCTGCGTATTTGCCCACCATATGGGTAAAGTCGAGGCTCAGTGGCAGGCTTTGATCTCGCTTGTAGATCTGATCATCAACCCCATAATGTAAGGCGCGATGTTGATAATGTTGCCAATCTGTCAGTTTACCATCAAGCTGAATTGGCCCAGCTAAAGGATAGGCGTATAAATCACGTCCTTGCTCAACTTGGGTAAGGAAACTGGCCTGGCTATCGAATAGTGTTGGGCGTTCGTGTAGTGCAGTGGCTAATGCTTGCGTGGTCCCTTCGAGTGTTTTTTCTTGGCCAGATCGCAGGTACTTCTCCATTTCCCAAACATATTGATAACCAAGCCAAGGCAGGCAGAGTAAAAATAATGACAACACGGCCACTTTTGCCCGTAAACCAATCGGTAGATTAAACATTGACGTCCCATCTATAGCCCATGCCGTACACGGTATCAATACAGTTAAAATGAGGATCTTGGGCGAGGAACTTTTTTCTGATCCGCTTCACATGCGAGGTGATCGTCGAATCATCCACAAAAATCTTAGCTTCTTGCATCAGCTCTTGACGTTGCCGTACATGGCCGGGTCGCCGTGCAAGAGCGTGAACCATCCAAAACTCAGTTACGGTTAATTCGATTGGCGACTGACTCCAGTACACCTGCATGCGATTGATGTCGATAGACAGCTGCCCGTGTTCGATAAGTGGCGTGTGCTCGTTGAGGGTATCTTTGAGTGCTGAGCGCCTAAACAGTGCGGCCAGGCGAGCGGTTAAATGCGGAAAACTGACCTCTTTACTGAGGTAGTCGTCAGCGCCCAAACGTAAGCCACAAACGGTGTCAAAATCGCTATCGCGTGCTGTTAAAAAGATAATAGGCAAACTGCTCGACAGTGCTCGCAGTGACTGACATAGCGTAAAACCACCGTCGATTTCATTGTCTAAGCCGATATCGATAATGGCAAGATCCGGTAGGCGTGTATTAAAAGCCCGCATCGCTTCAGGGCGGTTGGCATAAGCCTGTACGCTGTAACCTTGCTGCTGCAAAAGATCTTTGTAATTTTCTCTAATGGCGGCTTCATCTTCTACTATGGCGATTCGTTTCATGGCTCACTGCTGTTTGGGGTGATCTGCATTATTGATGACTATACAGGATTTTTTCGGTGTTTAAAGTGACTACGCTTGATTGCCATTTTGTTGCCACATTTGATAGTTAAATTGCCATGTTTACTCCCTTTTACAGCCACTTGGCTGAGGTTTAATAGCGTTATTGAAATAACACAGCCACTTGGCAAATTAATCTGAGTTAACACTTAAAAGGGAATATTATGAAAAAGCAACTAATCGCTTCACTGGTCATTATGTCGTTCACCTTGTCATCAAATGCGATGGCTGAAACCGACATTGAAAACACCGAGCGTAGCCATAATGAAGAGCTTATTGGCCTCAGTTCAGGGATTGTGCTCGGCGCTGTGGTCGGTGGCCCTGTGGGAGCGGTGATTGGCGCATTTGCAGGTGGTTTAATTGGAAAGTCGGTAGGTGATGAAGATGAAATCGAGTCTCAACAAGCCATGTTAGCCAGCAAGCAACACCAACTGTTAGCACTGAATGAGCAGAAGCAATCACTCATTGCTTTATCTGAGCAATATGAAGTGGCACAACAACAATTGTCTAGCCTTAAAATGGCACAAGAGCAAAAGCTGACAGAACTGGCGTTAGGGTTGAATGTACAGTTTAAAACAGGTTCATCCACTATAGAGCCACATTTTCAGCAGCAACTTGATGATGTGGCCTATGCGATGTCGTTATCGCCAGAGCTGACATTAGATCTCACCGGTTTTGCCGATCGCCGTGGCGATGGTGATTATAACCAAGCTTTATCTGAGCAGCGAGTGGCGGAAGTGACGCGTTACTTAGTTACCCAAGGTGTAGCCCGTGAGCGATTAAATCATCACGCT
>JAOIUG010000049.1 GCA_028223395.1 Shewanella sp. | reverse complement strand
AAGGCATGCTCGATGGCGCCGAAACCATGCACAAGTTTCTTAACCTTATTGCCTCTGAGCCAGATATTTCACGTGTACCGATTATGATCGACTCCTCTAAGTGGGAGGTGATTGAGGCGGGCCTAAAATGTATTCAAGGTAAGGGCATTGTTAACTCGATTTCGCTTAAAGAGGGCGAAGAGAAGTTTATTGAGCAAGCCACACTGGTGAAACGCTACGGTGCGGCTGCCATCGTGATGGCATTTGATGAAGTCGGCCAAGCCGATACTAAAGCACGTAAAGTAGAGATCTGTACTCGCGCATACAATGTGTTGGTTGATAAAGTAGGCTTCCCGCCAGAAGACATTATCTTTGACCCGAATATCTTCGCCATTGCTACCGGTATTGAGGAGCACGACAACTACGCCGTCGACTTTATAGAAGCCACTGCAGAGATAAAACGCACCCTGCCACATGCCATGATTTCAGGCGGAGTCTCCAACGTGTCATTCTCGTTCCGTGGTAATAATCCGGTACGTGAAGCGATCCATGCGGTATTTCTGTACCACGCAATTCAAGCTGGTATGGACATGGGGATTGTTAACGCTGGGCAACTGGCGATATACGATGATATTGATCCTGAGCTTAAAGCACGGGTCGAAGCCATTGTGCAAAACTTGCCCTGCACCGTTAACGACTCAAGTAATACTGAATTGCTACTCGAAGTGGCAGAAAAATTCCGCGGCGATGGCAGTCAGGCCGCCAAGAAAGAAGATTTAGAGTGGCGCACAAAACCGGTTAATGAGCGCTTAGCTCATGCATTAGTAAAAGGCATTACAGACTTTATTGATGAAGATACTGAAGAAGCCCGTTGCCAAGCCAGTCGCCCGCTGGATGTGATTGAAGGGCCATTAATGGATGGCATGAACATCGTCGGTGATCTATTTGGCTCAGGCAAAATGTTCCTGCCACAAGTGGTTAAATCTGCACGAGTGATGAAAAAAGCTGTCGCTTACCTCAACCCTTATATTGAACTTGAAAAAGTCGCTGGCCAGTCCAACGGCAAAATTTTAATGGTGACGGTTAAAGGCGACGTCCATGATATTGGCAAAAACATTGTTGGCGTCGTGCTGGCATGTAACGGCTATGAAGTGATTGATTTAGGCGTCATGGTGCCGGTCGAAAAGATTATCGAAGTGGCCAAGGCTGAGAACGTCGACATTATCGGCATGTCAGGGCTCATTACCCCAAGTCTGGACGAAATGGTACATAACGTTAAGAGCTTCCATAAAGCGGGCTTAACTATTCCATCGATTATTGGCGGCGCGACTTGCTCAAAAATCCATACTGCCGTCAAGATTGCACCGCACTCACCTGAAGGTGCGATTTATATCGCCGATGCTTCACGCGCCGTCCCTATGGTGTCAAAGTTGATCAATAACGATACCCGCCAAGCAACGATTGATGAAGCCTATCAAGAATATGATGTGATGCGAGAAAAGCGTCTGTCACAAACCAAGCGTAAAATCATCACCTCTATTGAAGCTGCCCGTGAAAATCGTTGCCAGCATGACTGGCAAAACTATACGCCATTTGTGCCGAATCAACTTGGGCGTCAAGTCTTTGATAACTACCCGCTCGAAGATTTAGTGGAGCGTATCGATTGGACGCCCTTCTTTAGAAGTTGGGAGCTACATGGTCATTTCCCACGCATTTTAGATGATGAAGTGGTCGGTATTGAGGCACGTAAACTGTTTAGTGATGGTAAAGCGATGCTGGAGAAGATCATCAGTGAAAAGTGGCTCACCGCCAAAGCCGTTATCGGACTGTTCCCAGCCAATACTGTTAACCACGATGATATTGAGCTTTACACCGATGAAACTCGCAGCGAGCTTGAGATGACCACTCATCACCTGCGGATGCAGATTGAACGTGTCGGTAATGACAACTTCTGTTTAGCCGATTTTGTTGCGCCAAAAGACTCAGGCGTTGCCGATTACATGGGCGGCTTTGCAGTCACTGCAGGCCACGGTATTGATGAGCACGTAGCGCGTTTTGAAGCGGATCATGATGATTACAGCGCCATTATGCTCAAGTGCTTGGCCGACCGTTTAGCCGAAGCGTTTGCCGAGCGGATGCATGAGCGTGTACGTAAAGAGTTCTGGGGTTATGCAGCAGATGAAACGCTTGATAACGAAGCGCTTATTCGTGAAAAGTACAAAGGTATTCGCCCTGCACCGGGTTACCCTGCTTGCCCAGATCACACCGAAAAAGGCCTGCTGTGGGATCTATTACAGCCAGATGAAACTATCGGGCTTAATATCACCGAAAGCTATGCTATGTTCCCAACCGCGGCGGTATCGGGTTGGTATTTTGCTCACCCTAAATCACGCTACTTTGGCGTGAGCAATATTGGTCGCGATCAGGTAGAAGATTACGCCGCGCGTAAAGGCATGAGCATTGAAGAAACCGAGCGCTGGCTAATGCCTGTTTTGGATTATGATCCTGAGTAAAGCATCTTGATTGCAAGCTCCACAGCCGATAGCAAAAGGGAAACAGTGTTTCTTTTTTGTCTATCGGCGCAGCGCGGTTACCAATATCTTTATCTGTCACCTTTATCTGCCATTCTAGTCTCGTCATAGCGGCGTTAATGACCTCTTAAAGACTTAGAGCAATGCAAATTGAGAAGTTAACCTAAACGCCTTTTGCTAATCTTTCCACTAGAAACGTTCTCAGCGCGACTAAGTTACTGTCATAACTTTTACGGTGTGCCACCACCATATTTAACGGTGATTTTTCTTTGCCGTAATCAGGGAGCAAGGATATTAATCGGCCCGCTGCAATATCTTGCTGTACATCTAGACCCGTTTTATAGGCAATGCCGACACCTTTTAAGGCCAGCAGACGCAAGTAATCACCATTATCAGACAAATGATCACCACTGACTTTTACCGAAATAGTGCTTAAATTTTTATAAAATCGCCAATGACTGGTCAGTGAATCGCCACCGGAAAAATGTAAGCAATGATGTTCGACTAACTCTTCAGGTGTTATTGGGGTGCCAAATCGGCGTAAATACTCAGGAGAGGCACACAGTTCTCGCTGCGCAGATCGTATAATGGGTAGGCAGATCAATGCTGAATCTTCTGGCTCACCATAGCGTATTGAAGCGTCCAAATTTTGTGAATAGAAATCGGCGTATTTATCGCTTACTTTAATCGTGAGTTTGATCCCAGGATAGCGCTCTTGAAAGGCAATAAAATGCGTTAACAGCGTATTTCGACCTAGATCAGAAGGCACGGACAGTGTGATATTGCCTCTTAACTTATCTCCTGAAATAGCTTGGCGGCCGACTTCCAACATCTCTAACGATTTACGAGCATGAGGTAAAAAGTCAGCCCCACTTTGGGTTAACGTTAAACTTCGAGTAGAGCGTTGCAATAACCGAGTGTTTAACTCGGATTCTAAGCGTTTTAATGCTGCACTTGTGGCAGCTGGCGTAATATAAAGCTCTCTGGCGACAGCTGAAAGATTTTTAAGTTCACACGCCAGCACAAATACCTTTACGTCAAAAAATTTCATCATTATTTTCAATTTTTTTTTGAAAGAACTTCTAATTTAAATACTATTTAATGAAAAAGCGAACTCATTTATGCTTCTCTAACACAATTGACGGAGAGCACAACATGACAACATTAAAATCAATAAAACACGCTGCCATTTTACTAGCTGCAACATTATTTCTTAACTTGTCTGCTCATGCGAGTGGTTTTGAAAAAACGCCTTTTGATAAGTCGACTTTTGATCAGCTTCAAGAAAAGGGGGAAATCATTTTAATCGATATATACGCCACTTGGTGCCCTACCTGTAAGAAGCAACAACAAATCATTACCGATTACTTTGAGGCCTACCCTGACAGTAAAGTCAATGTATTAGTTGTAGATTTTGACAAACAAAAGCAATGGGTTAAGTACTTTAAAGCACCACGTCAGTCAAGTTTGTATCTTTATAAAGGCAAAGAGCAAGTCTGGTTTAGCGTCGCTGAAACGCGTAAGCAGAAAATATTCTCAGCCCTTAACTCAGTGAGTATGTAATATGGATACATTCGCCATACCATTAGCCTTTTTAGCAGGCATACTCAGCCTGCTATCTCCTTGCGTTTTACCCATGATCCCGGTTGTGGCTAGCTCAGCGACGCAAAGTTCTCGAAAAGGCATTGTCACACTCGCCTTGGGCTTAAGTCTATCATTTGCATTTGCGGGCACGATATTAACATTTGCATTGATAAGCTTAGGTTTATCGCCGGAAGTGTTGCGCTACTTTTCCGCAGTATTACTGCTAGCGATTGCAGTGACTATTTTAGTGCCTAAGGCTGGAGAGTGGTTAACCTTAAAGTTGTCTCAATTAACAAGTAAGCTTCCGAGTCAAAATATTAATGGCAACGGAGTCATGACACAGTTTGCTGTTGGGGCCTCTTTAGGGCTGGTATGGCTGCCATGCGTTGGGCCCACTTTAGGCGCTGCTATAGCACTGGCCTCGACGGGACAAAGTATGTTCAGCGCCTTTTTGGTGATGCTAGCCTTTGGCGTGGGTACTGCTATCCCACTGATTGGCTTTAGTATTTTAATGAAAAATTCTATCGGGAAATGGTTAAACGGTGGGTTAGTTGGCAAAAAAATCATGGGAATATCTCTCATCATTCTAGCTTTGACCATATTAACCGGCTTTGACCGAACACTCGAAGCTCTCGCCTTAGAAATCATGCCTGAATGGCTTTACAACATTTAATAGAGAACTGCATGAAGCCTTATCTTTCGGCCATAGTATTAATGGGGATCACACTTATGTCATCGACTACCACTGCTGCAGAAGCTATCGCATCACAGCAATGTGAGCAACCTAAAGTCATTTTCTTCGATGTAAACGAGACTTTATTAGATCTTGGGAACGTTGCAGACTCCGTCACCCATGCCCTTGATGGGCGTGATGACTTAGTAGAAAGTTGGTTTACCACCATGCTGCATTACTCCCTTGTGAGTAATGCTATCGGTGATTACCACCATTTTAGTGATATCGGCGTTGCCGCACTGCAACTTGTCGCCCAGCAACACCATATTGCGCTCACACAAGCCGAGGCTAAACAAGCCATTGCAGTTCCTTTTGGCAACTTACAGCCTCACCAAGATGTCATTTCGGGGCTCAAGCGTTTCCAAGATATGGGCATAAAGCTGGTTACACTGACAAATTCATCAGATGCTGGCATTAAAAGCCAGTTGTTGAATGCAAAATTAACGCCTTATTTCGACGATTCTCTAACTGTCCAAACGCTACAGATCTTTAAACCGGATTTAAGGGTCTACCAATGGGCTCTTAAGGAAATGGATGTCGATGCTCCACAATCGATGTTAGTTGCAGCGCACGCATGGGATATTGCCGGTGCAGCCAAAGCAGGCATGCAAACCGCTTTTATTCAACGACCGGGTAAGCATCAACTCCCACTGTTTGGACAAGCAGATTATACCGCTACTGATTTAATCACCCTAGCAGCGCAAGTCTGTGCAACCACACCGCCCTCACTTACAACGCTTGACAAGCATGTCGATAACTAGGGCTGTTGATCTTTCGAACTTAGTTTTTGTTAGAATTCAATTATTTTAGTGCAAGGCTTGAGCGATGATGCTTAGCTGGCTAAGTGAAAAGCGCGTCACGCACTCTAGTCAAAGAATAAAAGAATTGAAACAAATCCAATAAACTGCGACAAAACAACCGTGAAAGATAAACAGCCCCAATGCTAACGGATTTTTAGTCCATTAGCATTGAGGCATAGCTAAAAACGCCAGTCATCACTGGCGCTAAGCATTAAGGGAAACTGGGAGGCGTTGATATGCAAGATACATAATATGAATTATATTCTATTGCCTCACCCTCATTCCCATTTAACAAGTTTTTGTAATTATAGTGGTTATCTTTAACCTTAGTTTGCGTCCAATAAGGCAGACTCGCCGGCCAAGATTGTTTACTAAACATGTTGCCATTTACAGCAAACAGCTCATCGAGCTCATCCTTACTGGGTACTCTCCAATTTATGCGATTATTGATTGATGAATCATTATATTTACCACATAAAGCATTCGCTTGAGATACAGTAAAAGCGTAAAACTCTCCAGTAGGGCCTTCAGAGCCATCTTCTATTACTTTTTGCAGAGGAGAAATACTCCCTATAGAGTCGAAGAAAGGGACTGATGGCGAATTCATGAAATAGACCCCACTGACTCCTTGTAACGTCCCCTCATAAATTGACTTACAAACACCTGATATGTCACAAACATTGACAGTGACCTCATTGCTAGTCATCCAAGGTAAAATAGCCTTAATGTGAGCAGAGCCGACTCCCACAGCATGTAACTGCCCTTTATCAACGGTGACAACACTCTCATTATCAGACAGCCAAGTCACGCTATCTGTTACATTGCGCACAGTACCATCAGTGTAGAACTCCCCGGCATTCATTGAGAATTTCTGGTTTTTAGCTAATTCAACGACTCTAATCGGAACAATACGAAGACTCTCAGCTTCAGCGTCAGTCACAGTAATCTTGCTCTCGCTACGTAAGCCTTTGTAGTTGGCTATCATACTGACCTCTCCCAACCTCAAACCCCTCAGTACATTACTATTGTTAATTGCTATCTGGGGGTCACTTACAGTCCAAGTAACGTCAGCTACTGGAGGGGTCGCTGTCGAGCCGTCTGAATATGTCGCCGTGAGTGTGAACAATTGTGCTTTCCCTATTGGCGTTGTTGTATTATCTCCATCAGCTTTTACCTCAATACTCTCTATGACCGCAGGTGTCACGATGATCACCAATTCATTACTTTCTATGGCCCCAGCTTTAACCTTAACGTTTGCTTTCCCTGCACTCTCCCCTTTCACAATGCCATTGTTATCTATCGTCAACTTGATACTATTATTAAAGCTAAAGTAAAAGTGTAAACTGTTAACTAATTTTTTATTCACCTCTCTTTTTGAATCGTCATCATATGTTGCAATCACTGTCAGTTGCGCAGTTTGACCGACAGAAATACTGTCATGACTGGTACTTAATGCCAAACTCTTAACAACGCCTGATGTCACTGTAATTTTAACCTCGTTGCTATAAGCCCCATCCAAAAAGGCCTTAACATTCACCACACCCGGTTTTTTACCTGTCAAAATAGCATCGCTGGACCCGACATCATTTTGTACTGAGGCAATATCTTGTTTACTCAATTCCCATGCAACAGTTTGACTCACATTGGATGAAGTATTATTACTGTAAATCGCCGTGGCTGTTAATATTAAAGATTCTTTATCAACAACAGTGTTTTGAGCAGAAGTTACCATTATGCTAGTGATCACGGCGGTGGTTACGGTGAATGTTGCTTTATTGCTCATGGCATTATCTTTTGATGCCGTAATGTCCACCTTACCCGGGCTCTCTCCTGTCAACGTGCCATCTGGCTGTATGGTGACAATGGTATTATCACTGTATGTCCACGTCACATCTTTAGTGATATCTCCAGAAGTGTTATCGCTGTATATTGCCATGGCCGTTAATGATACGGTTTGACCATCTGCGAGAGAATATTTATCCGCGCCTAATGTGATACTTGTAATCACCGCATCTGTCACAGTCAGCGTTAATTCATCACTGATCACGTTATCTTTGACCGCCTTAATCTTGACCACACCCGCCTCTTTACCGGCCAGTATCCCTTTAGATATTGTCGTAACGGCTTTGGTATTATCTACTCGCCATATCACCGAATCGGTTATATCTGATGTTGTCTTATCATTGTAAATGGCAGTCGCGACTAAAGTCAGGCCTTGACCTTTAGCAACCGTATCTTTTGAAGCTATCAAGGTTATATCTGTAATAAATGCAGCCGTTACCGTGACATTGACAGGATTGCTACTAAACCCTTCTTTTGTCGCCTTAATTTCTGTACTGCCTTCTAATTTTCCGGTCAAAACACCGGTAGCGTCAATATCAGCCACAGACGGGTTACTGAGCTCCCATGCAACAGAATCACTCACCTCGACAACAGTGCTATCACTGTAGGTGGCCATGGCTCTTAGCTGTGTCACTTGAGATTTCGCGATCGAATCGTATTGTGAAGATAGGCTTATTCCGGTAATGATTGCTGAGGTCACGTTAACTTTTAGCGCATTGCTGCTCACGCCATCTTTAACCACATTAACGCTCACGACTCCTGCGGTATCGCCCCCGGTGAATACACCCGGAGCGCTAAAAACGCCCATGTTTTTATCGCTCGTGCGCCAATCAGCGACACTCAGCCCAGTCAGTGGCTTGGACGTTCCATCTGAGTAGCGCCCTAGCGCGGTAAATTTTTGAGTATTACCTCTTGCTAATGTTAACTGGCTCGCCCCCTGAGTTTTGACTGGTGAAGCTGCAATTTCAATATGAGTAATGACTGCTGAGGTCACGTTAACCGTTAATACGTTACTGCTCACACCATCTTTAACCAGGTTAACACTCACCACTCCGGGTGTATCCCCTGCGGTTAATACACCTGGAGCACTAAAAAAGCCGATGTTTTTATTGCTCGCTCGCCAATCGGCTATATTCAAGCCTGTGAGTGGTTTGGAGGTGCCATCTGAGTAGCGCCCTAGCGCAGTAAACGCTTGGGTGTTGCCTGCAGCGAGTGTTAACTGACTTGCTTCTTTTGTGCTCATCGGCGACGCGGTGATTTCAATGCTTTCTAATGCTGTAAATGCACCGTCTGAATTACACCCTGCTAACAGTGCTAACAACGGCAATACTATTAGTGTAAATAAACCTTTAAAATATCTATTCATCGTAACACCTACTTTTTATAATAAAAACTGGCAACAGTGGCATCGAGCCTGCTGCAGGCGAGCGTGCGGTTGTCTTTTATAAAGTCCCTGAGCCAAACGGTCACCCCCATAATCCCCATACATAGCACTTATTGGTTTTAACATGTTGCTCATTCACATCAGAAGCCCACTTACAGCCACCTTTTGCGTCACAAAAAGCCGAGCAGAACCAGTGATACACTTAACTCTAAAATGTAATGCACCTATCAATAAAAGCCGTTTTCTCATTATTGATAGTAAAGCAGCGAGTCAATAAATAGACAGTAGTACATATCAACAACGATTGCGTAATGGGTGCGCGCTTTTATTTAATGAAATAGATGAGGCAGATGAAGGGTTTTAGCTATGAGGTAGTGTTAAAAGCAGCGGTGTTTTTTACTCGGCATTACCGCAGAAAAAAAAGCGCCAGAGCTTTACTCTGGCGCCCAGTAATAACGATGGCGTTATTACTTGTCTGAAACACAACTTACGTAGAAATTTGCATTTTTATCTGATATAACGACCTTTTCAGCTAGAAAATTGTAGGCAAATGCTTGTGTGCCGAACTTTGTGGATGCCCAGTAAGTCCGTCCAACAGGCCATAATTTTTTTACCGGTGGGTTATTTTCCCCAGGAAGTTGCAGTACAGCCTGTGTCGGTAGCTTCCAATTTGTTCGCCCGCCAAGCCCATTCTTGTTATACTCAGCACACAACTGATTAGCGTTATCCCAAATAAACGTGCTAAACTGTCCAGCTGGCCCGGAGGCTCCCGTTTCAGTAAAATCCCCCGCCGCTAGTCTACCCAGCTGAATACTTTCAAGGTAAGCTTTGGATGGCGGACTAGTCAGTATCTGAGTGCTTGATATATTAAATAAATCAATACATGCTTGTGCCAAGTTACACACTGTCACTAGCACTCCAGCACTTTGTACATTATTATCTGAAGCGGCAACAATGGTACTGGTCCCTGAGGTTAAACCCTCTACGCGCCCACTCCTGTCGACAGATACGGAAGCGTTTGAAGATTTCCAGACCACATTGAGTGGGTTAACCGCTGTTTGGCCATCAGTGTAAGTAGCTTTTACACCAAACTGCTCAGTAGCATCAACGATTAGCGTTAGAGGGTTACTAGGTGTAATCTCTAGCGTATCAATAACAGCGTTAGTTGTGGTAATCGTAATCTTATTGCTCGCAATAAAATTACTTCCCCCTCCATCAACAAGGGCTCGGATTTCCAGCGTGCCCGCAGAATTAACCTGTAATTTGCCTTTGTTCACCTGCGCTAAGCCATCCGTATCCATCTTCCAAATAATATCAGTTTCCCTCACCAAACCTGAAGACTTGTCTGAATAAGTCGCTGTCACTATCAATTCAGGTTCTTGACCTTTAGCAACCGACGTGACATTACCCGCTATGTCCAGTTTAACGCTGTCTATCACCGCAGCCGTCACAGTGATACCCAAAGGGTTACTTTGGATACCACCAACAGCGGCTTTAACGATCACATCCCCTTCGCTTTTGCCCTTCAGAACACCATTTTTGTCTACTGTCACCTGACCGCGGTTATTGCTGCTGAAACCAATAATTAAGTTGTTTATTAAATTACTATTCAAGATTCTAACTGAGTTGTCACTGTATGCCCCCTTAATTGTCAATACCTCAGTCTGCCCTACCGCGACACGATTATCTCTAGCACTTAATGTTAAACTCTTAAGAACCGCTGATGTCACAGTGATTTTAATACCGTTGCTGTCAACCCCATTGATAAAGGCCTTAACATCGACCTCCCCTAACTTCTTGCCTGTAAAAATAGCATCACTGGAGTTTGTATCATTTTTCACTGAGGCAATGTCTTGTTTACTGAATGTCCACGCTGCTGTTTGACTCACATTGGATGAAGTATTATTACTGTAAATCGCTGTGGCTGTTAATTTGACTGATTCACCGTTAGCCACTGTGTATTGTTCGGCGGTTAATGTCACGCTCGCGATCACAGCAGTTGTGACCGTGAATGTCTGTACATTACTGATGGCATTATCTTTTGAAGCCGAAATGTCCACCTTACCCGGCTTTTCTCCTATCAACATACCATCTGGCTGTATGGTGACAATGGTATTATCACTGTATGTCCACGTCACCTCTTTAGTGATATCTGCAGAAGTGTTGTCGCTGTATATTGCCATCGCCGTTAGTGGTACTCTCTGGCCATGAGCGAGAGAGTATTTATCCCCACTCAAGGTGATGCTTGTAATGACTGCGTTTGTCACAGTCAGTGTAAACTCATCACTGATCACGTTATCCTTGGCTGCCTTAATCTTGACAACACCCGCCTCTTTACCGGCCAACATCCCGTTAGATATTGTCGTAACGGCTTTGGTATTACCTACCTGCCATGTCACCGAATCGGTTATATCTGATGTTGTCTTATCATTGTAAATGGCCGTTGCAACTAAAGTCAGGCCTTGACCTTTAGCAATCATATCTTTTGGGGCTGTCAAAGTGATTTTAGTTATGAATGCAGCTGTTACTGTGATATTGATTGGATCGCTACTAAACCCTTCTTTTGTTGCCCGAATTTCCGTACTGCCTTCTACTTTTCCGGTCAAGGCACCGGTAGCGTCAATATCTGCCACTGACGGGTTACTGAGCTCCCATGCAACAGAATCACTCACCTCTACGACAGTGTTGTCACTATAGGTTGCCATCGCAACCAGTCGTGTAACTTCGCCTTTTGCTATTTGATCTACCCCTGAAGATGAAGATACGCTGACTCCTGTAATGACGGCTGAGGTCACGTTAACTTTTAGCGCATTACTGCTCACGCCATCTTTAACCACATTCACGCTCACCACTCCTGCGGTGTCGCCCCCGGTGAATACACCCGGAGCACTAAAAACGCCCATGTTTTTATCGCTCGTGCGCCAATCAGCGACACTCAGCCCAGTCAGTGGCTTGGAGGTTCCATCCGAGTAGTGCCCTAGCGCAGTAAACTTTTGAGTATTGCCTGCAGCGAGTGTTAATTGACTGGCTCCTTTTGTGCTCACTGGCGACGCGGTGATTTCAATGCTTGTTAATGCTGTAAAAGCATCGTCTGAATTACATCCTGCTAATAGCGTTAGCAACGGCAATACTATTAGTGCAAATAAACCTTTAAAATATTTATTCATCGTAACACCTACTTTTTATAATCAAAACTGGGAACAGTGACATCGACTCTGCGATTGTGCGCTTCACCACTGATCTTTACTTGTTCAGTGTTTGCGCCTAAATCAAGTAGCAACTTAGCCACCGACTGTGCACGGCGTTCAGACAATGCTTGGTTGTAACCCTCTTCACCAGTGGAGTCAGTGTGACCTACCACCATTGCTCGTGCTTGCGGGTAACGCTTAAGTACTGAGGCGACTTCTTTGAGCTGTTCACCAAGCTCTACGTTAGGCTCTGCTGAGTTCGTATTAAAAAAGCCATCCAAACTTTTTGAGGAAAAAGTCATCTTCTGAGGTAGGCGTTTAACCATCACAGCCTGCTTAACCGGCGCGGGTGGCTTTTTAGCCAATCGAGGCTGTGGTTGGACCTGAGATTGATGACCAAAAGTATAAGTAAACCCAACTAGAACTCCATGGCTGTCATATTCTCCAGTACTCGAATTACCCACGCTGTTGATATATTGATAACCGGCCGACACCCGTGCGTTTGGGGTAAAGTTATAGCTCAACCCTATTTCACCTAAAGGAGAAAACCCCCTGTCATCGAATCTATCCACAGAAAGGTCCGTTTTTGTTACATCCCAATAAGCCGCACCAAGTCTGCCGTACACACTGAGGTTATCTTGTAGGTACCAATCATATCGCAGTGCCGATTCGATTAGCCAAGTCTTAACGTTAATCGATGCTGGCTTAGCCTCTAGATCATCGTGATACTGATAACCGACATCCCAGCTCCAAGCAGGAGTAAATTGTACCCCTCCATAAGCGCCATAAATAGCTCCCCTAGGCTTAGCATGCAGATAACTGTCATCCGAGGCCCATTGGTAACCACCTTTTGCCCCTATAAAAAATTGGGGGGACTCTG
>JAOIUG010000004.1 GCA_028223395.1 Shewanella sp. | reverse complement strand
TTATATTTTATTTCAGCTTATGGTTATATCTTTGAGCTAAGCGATTGAAAGTAGTGTCACGCTTATGCCGACTTATGCTTGCAGCGACAAGTAGCGCTCCACAATAAAAAGGCAAAAAAATAGCGCTGTATCAATACAGCGCCAAAATGAATCTTCAATATCGACAGCATTCAATATGATGATCCAGGGATATTAACAAAAAACCTTTTTTAACTGATTAATCAACATTATGCATCTTAATCAGTGTAATCAAAGGACAATTGACAGTTTGCTTTTGAAAGTCATAGTTCGGGGCTACTCACTCCAAAAGACAAAATCATAATAGCCTAATTGTAGATTGCATACAATATCCATTGATAACTATTTTAGATAAAAGTTAACTTATTGTGCTGAGCTCTATTGACTGCATTTGCCCACCAGAAAATAGGCATGACTGTCTATCTTTGAGTACTTTGTCGTTGTAGCATGTTGATCAAATTGTCTAAACAATAAATAGGAAAAAAATGATAAAATCTGTGTGTATTGTCGGTTGTGGCTGGTTTGGTTTACCTTTGGCTCGGGCCTTGACTGCTCAAGGCGTAACAGTCAATGGCAGTAAGCGTGAGCAAAGCGCCGCGGATCTACTGGCTGCAGAGGGGATCCATGGTTTTAAGTTAGATCTTTCAGCTGCGCCAGCGGTAAAGTCACAATTGGGCACACTGAGCACTGCACTTAACACAGATTGCTTGGTGGTGAACATTCCTCCTAAATTAAAGCGCGATCCGGGTAGCTACGAGAAAAAATTGCAACAACTATTCGAATTAGTTGATGAGATTGACTATCAAAAAATCGTGTTTGTGAGCACTACCGGTGTTTATCCTGCAGCAGATAAAGTGATGACAGAGCAAGATGCGCAAGCACATTCTGACGCCAGTGCTCGACTATTGGCCGCGGAAACATTATTTAGTCAAAAAAAGCACTGTTGTATCACTCGGTTTGCAGGCCTCGTGGGGCCTAAACGCCATCCTGGACGTTTTTTAGCTGGTAGAACCGATCTGCCTTCACCACACGCGCCAGTGAATATTGTCCACTTAGACGACTGTGTCGCAGCGGTGATTAAGATCATTTTTGACCCAAGTGCGGCCGGTATTTACAATGTTTGTGCGCCTAAGCATCCCACTCGCTCTGCGTTTTACTGTCAAGCAAGTATTGATCTAGGGCTGCCAGCCCCTGTATTTACAACAGCGCAAGGTGGAGGAAAAGCCATCAGCAGCCAACGCTTAATGGATGAATTACATTTCGAATACCAATTTAATGATCCTCTGGATATGCTGGATCACTGTTAAACATTAAGGATAAAAATGAAAATATTAGTTATGACCCTGCCGCGTGTTTGCTTGGCGACATTGGTTTTACTGCTTTCATTGCAAAGTGCTCAAGCACAGCAATATAAAGAAGGGGTGGATTATATTAAAGTGTCAGGCTTTACTGAAATGGACACTCCGACAGTGAGGGAGTTTTTTGCTTACAATTGTGGCCATTGTTATCGACAAGATCCTTTTTTTGAACAAACGGCGAACTTGTTAAAAAGCCAGGTAAAGTTTGATAGAACGCCAGTGGCTGTTGGACGTTCAAGCTGGATATTGAGTCAGATGGCGTACTATTTAGCGGAAAAATTTAAGCTAACCAATCAAGTTCACTCGGCTATTTTCAAGCGGATCCATGAGCAAGGTGGCGCTTTTACTGAGCTTGATCAGGTTGAGGATTTCTTTATTCAGCAAGGTTTGGCTGCAGAAAATGTGAAAATGGCGCTCAATTCTGCAGATGCAAAGTTGGCACTGTTAAATTATGACACGCAGGCACAACTGGCTGAAATTAAAGGAGTGCCGTCGTTGTTGGTTAATGGTCAATACCTGATTATTAAGCAACCCGATTCACCTAAGGCCTTGGCAGAAATGATCAAGTCATTGAGCCTGCAATCTGCTCAGCGCTGAGCCATTTTACGTTCCCCGCTTTATAAACAGATGAAGCGGGGATGCACATCGAGCAGCTATTGACTGCTCCATTACATCGCAAAACGGGTTAATAACCTCGGGTTTCGCTGCTGGCTCGGCGGGGATCTGAAGCGCCAAAAATGCCTTGTTCAGTAACCATGATTGACTGTGTTGAGCCCATGGCATTGTTAACCTCAATAGAATGGCCTTTTGCTTTTAACAGCTGCCGCGTGTCTAAATTTAACGTATGTTCGACCCTTAATACATCGGGTAACCATTGGTGGTGCACACGAGTAGCATTGGTGGCCTCTGCGATATTAAAACCATGATCAATCACATTCATTATGATCTGTAATGTGGTGGTAATAATACGCGAGCCGCCAGGGCTGCCAGTGACAATGTAAGGCTTACCGTTTTTCATGACAATCGTAGGGCTCATTGAGCTTAAAGGCCGCTTTTTACCTTCAACGGCATTGGCTTTGCCGCCGATTAAACCAAAGCCATTGGGCACGCCGGGTTTGGCTGAAAAATCATCCATTTCATTGTTCAGTAGGATCCCCGTGCCTTTGGCGACTAAGCCTGAACCGTAACTGAAGTTGAGCGTATAGGTATTAGATACGGCATTACCCCACTTGTCGACCACAGAGTAGTGAGTCGTTTGATTACTCTCATAGGGGGCAATATTACCCGGTTTTATCTTGCTGCTTGGCGTCGCCTTATTGGTCACAATTTGCTTCGATAATGTGCTAGCGTATTTCTTGCTGGTTAATGCATCGACAGGAACATGGGTGAAATCTGGATCGCCTAAATACTCGCTGCGATCAGCATAGGCGCGTTTCATCGATTCTGTCATCAGATGTAACGTCGCTGCGCTGTTATGGCCGAGTTCCCCAATGGGGTAGGGCTCTAACATATTGAGCATTTCGATGATATGTACGCCGCCTGATGAAGGAGGCGGCATCGAAAATACTTGGTATCCACGGTATGTACCGATAACAGGTTGTCGCTCTATGGCTTGGTAATTTTTTAGATCCGTTAATGTCATGATCCCACCAGCCGCTTTTACTGCGGCAACCAGTTTACGAGCGGTTTCACCTTGATAGAAACCTTGGCTGCCTTGTTTTGCAATAAGGGACAGTGAATGGGCAAGCTCGGGTTGTGTTAACAGCTCGCCGCTTTGGTAGTGGTCGCCATTTGGTTTATAAAAAACGGCGGTTGAGCTAGGCCACTGGGCAAGTCGTCGTTTCATGCTGGACAGTGAAGATGCGAGATCTGGGGTCACGATTATGCCGTCTTTGGCCATGCTGATGGCGGCTTGAGTCACTTGGGCCATGTTCATGGTGCCGTATTTTTTAAGCGCTAACTCCATGCCCATCACAGTGCCTGGCACGCCAACAGCTAGACCATGTTCGCGGCTGAGTTTTTTGACGGCATTGCCTTGTTTATCTAGAAAAATATCTTTATGAGCGCTGGCAGGTGCCATTTCACGATAATCAATGGCGATGGTTTTATTTTGCTCAGCGAGGTGAACTAACATAAAGCCGCCTCCGCCAATGTTACCCGCTCTGGGTAACGTGACGGCAAGACTAAAACCCACAGCAACGGCGGCATCAACGGCATTGCCACCTTGTTTTAAGATCTCAAGCCCTGCGCGTGTTGCCAATGCTTCTTGACTGGCGACCATGCCGTGCTCTGCCCACACAGGTTGCGCTGTTGCTCTGTGACTGTAAATGGAGGGTTCGGCGGCCTTGACTGAAGGTGAAATACTCATCAGCAATGCTGCTGTTGCCCCTATAAATGTGGCGAATATTACCGTGGTCAACGGCATGGGCTTAAAAATAGCAGGTGCTGGATGCTTAAACGTGCGCATGGTTCAATCCTTTTTGTGTTCAATGATGTGTGATCATGAAGGAAGTGCCCAGCTTGTGATGGCTAAGTGCTAGGCTCGTCATGTCGATCATCTGGCAGAACCGTTCTAAATGCAATAGTTACCGCTCAATTGACTGGTTAACGTCGGTATCAACTGATAACCTGACGCATCATCTAAGTGTAATAGAGTTTAAGCGTATCGACGTTCAATTCTATCTGTGAAACCCATTGGCACAATGTAGCCTGTACGATTGAAAGCAAATAATGACAGTAAATAGCAACATTAACACCCATGCGAGTGTATGCGATCACGCGGGAGCCGAGCTGAGAGTGGCGTATGTGGATAACATCACCGCTATCGACCCATTATGTTGGGATAGCTTGATGGCTGACGACAACCCGTTTAATCGCCATGCTTATTTAGCAGCACTGGAGAGCAGTGGCTGCGTTGATCAGCAAAGCGGATGGATCCCACACCATTTGGTTGTTTATGAGCGAGACGTGATTGTTGCTGTGATGCCGCTGTATATCAAAATGCACTCGTATGGTGAGTATATTTTTGATTGGGCTTGGGCTGAAGCTTATGATAGACATCAAATTGCGTATTATCCAAAGCTGGTCTCAGCTATTCCGTTTACCCCTGTGACGGGGAGACGAGTTGGGATTGCAAAAGGGATCGCGGCCGCGCAGGTATGGCGTGTTATTAATGCGGCATTAAATGATGAGTTAGCAGGGCTGGGCTATTCAAGTTGGCACTGTTTATTTTTACCTCAACAGCAATTGGTAAACATGTCCGAGGCAGCCCCCCGTGACGTTCGATGTTTAACTCGGTTAAGTACTCAATTTCATTGGTACAATAGGCGCTATCATGTTTTTGATGACTTTTTAAACGCTTTAACGTCGCGCAAACGCAAAGAGATCAATAAGGCGCGCACGAAATTGGCTGTACATGATCTACGTTTTGAATTTGTCGCAGCTAAAGACACCACACCTATCATGTGGCAACATTTTTATGCCTGTTATAGACACACTTACCAAAAACGCTCTGGGCATGACGGTTACCTTAATTTGTCCTTTTTTGAGCGCATTGCGAGCACCATGCCGGATAACGTTTTGTTGCTTTTAGTGCTCAATAGTGCAGGAGAGATCAAGGGATCGGCGTTGTACTTTAAATCTCACACTCACCTTTATGGTCGTTATTGGGGGAGTTTGGTTGACATCGACGGCCTACATTTTGAAGCGTGTTACTATCAAGGAATTGAGTACTGTATCAAACATCAATTAGAGATCTTTGATGCGGGCGCACAAGGAGAGCATAAAGTGGCAAGGGGCTTTGAGCCTACGCGCACTTACTCGACTCACGAGATCTTTGAACCTGCGTTTCGCAGCGCGATTGCAGACTTTACCGTGCAAGAAGCTAATAATGTGAGTACTTATATGCAGCAGTTGACCCACAAGTTACCTTATCGGCAACAGGACTTAACCCAGCGCGAGCCAACCCCCGACGCCGATCATTAAGCCGCCAGCAATACGGTTCATCCATTTTATGTTATCACCACGGCTTAAAAATACCCGTAAACTTTTTCCGCCAGCGGCATACGCCATCATGCTGCTAAACTCTGTGAACATGATAATACTGAGTAGCGCAACCATTTGAGGAGCTACGCTTTTTTCAATATCAATGAACGGGGGTAATAGCGATACCATAAAGGCCCACCCTTTAGGGTTCGCGATGGCAGTCGTAAAGCCTTGTGTGATGAGTTCGAGATTGCTGACAGTTGGCGTGCTTTGCCCTTCAACGAGCGCCATTTTGCCTTTTGAGCGCCACATGTTGATCCCGATATAAACAAGGTATGCGCCGCCGAACCATTTGAGGATCGCAAAGGCTTGAGGGTAATTGAGCATAATACTGGCAACGCCCATCACCGCTGCGATAGCCACTAACGCGACGCCAACGAGTTCACCAAGCATCATCCACATCGTGCGGCGCACGCCAATGCTCATGCCCAGTGTCATCGCTAGCGTCATGCACATTCCTGGTGTGATAGAAACAAAAAAGAAGGTCGGTAGAAAAACTGCGAGTAGGGTGATGTCGGGCATGGGTGGTCGATCTCGTGCGTCGTGTGAGTGGGGTGATTGTTGTGTGGCGCTATCATAAGACAGTGCGCCATTGTAGAGAAGAACCTACGAGTTGGATAGCTCAACGTCGACAAATGAGTCGTTGCTTGATGCACAACCGGCTGAGATGAGTTAGATCCCAGCCGGTGTTAGTGTATGTGGATGGTAATTTAAATAATCAACGTCCTCTAATCTACATGTTAAAGCACGCCACGTCGCTGCTGATCACGCTCAATAGACTCAAATAAAGCTTTGAAGTTACCTTCGCCAAATCCGAGGTTATTTTTACGTTGAATGATCTCGATAAAAATCGGCCCAAAAAGGTTTTTGGTGAAGATCTGTAATAAGTAACCATCTTCATCACCATCGACCAAGATCTGATGATGTTTTATACGATCATGATCTTCCGTAACCTGCGGTAGCTTCTCAAAAATGGTGTCGTAGTACTCGGGAATAATATCGAGGGTTTGGATTGATGATCCTTCCATTGCGTCTAACGAGCTGACAATATCACGGCTTCTGAACGCTAAGTGCTGTACACCTGGGCCGTCATATTCACGTAGGTACTCATCGATTTGATTTTTATCGTTGCCTTTACCTTCGTTGATGGGGATACAAAAACTGCCATCAGGTGACCGTAATGCATAAGAAACCAGTGCAGTTTGGGCGCCTTTGATGTCAAAGTAACGCACCTCAGTAAACCCAAAGATATCTTTATAAAAGTTTGACCAATGCTCCATGGTACCTTTATAAACATTGTTGGTCAGGTGATCGACTTCCATAAACCCTTTTTCTTCAGTGATCACTTGCTCGTCTAAATCTTCAAAGTCAGTAGCATAAATATTGTCAGTCTCACCGAAGGTGTCGATGAAATAGATAAGGCTGTCGCCAATACCGTAAATGGCAGGGTATGGCATATCTTTTGCGTCTTCATCAGCCGGCTTTGCTCCACGAGCCACCGCGCCTTCAAAAGCGAATTGTGCATCTTCTACGCGCCAGCCCATTGAGCAAATGGCGGGGCCATGACTGTTAGCAAACGCTGCTGAAAACCCTTTACGCTCTGTATTAAGCAGGAAATTAATATCATTTTGGTTGTAGTAAAGAATGTCTTTAGATTTTGATTTTTTCAGTAAAGAAAACCCAAAATCAATAAACACCTGATGCATATAATCTTGCTCAGGAGTGGCGAACTCAGTAAATTCAATACCGAGTAAGCCAAGTGGATTATGTTCGCTTGCCATTGTTATATCCTTTCATGTTGAATCGCCATTACGTTGATGGCTGTTGCACTTGGTGGCGTTAACCTTCTATCCAAGAACGGTTGTAATCGATGCTCATGCAGGTTTTTACATGTTCAGTCAATTTGAGCGGGGCGAAAGTATCGACCATCACTGCATACTCGTAGGTTTCTGTTTTGCCAATAGAGGCCTCAGTTTTACCCGGTTGTGGTCCGTGCGGCACCCCTTTTTGATGTAATGTCATGTAACCGGCTTCGATACCTGTGCGGCTCATAAAGTCACCGTCGACATAATAAAGGACTTCATCACTGTCAATATTTGAGTGGTAATAAGGGGCTGGGATCGATTGCGGGTGGAAATCATACGGGCGCGGCACAAAGTTACAGATCACAAAATTATGCGCTGTAAACACTACATGTTCGCTAGGGGGTAAATGGATTTTACCAACTTTGGGCGCGTATTCTTGAATATTAAACGCCCAAGGATAAACATAGCCATCCCAACCGACTAAATCAAATGGATGCCATTCTAGTGCGGTTAACTGGTACTTGTCGCCAAACTTGCAAACCAACGAGTAATGACCTTTCTCGACAATGGCTTCTTGCAATGTTGGAGTGCGAATATCTCGTTCGCAATAAGGCGCAGATTCCAGCATCTGCCCGTACTCGTTTCTAAAATGCTTTGGCACTTCTACCATGGTTGAAGACTCAATGATAAACACACGAGCGGCTTTATAGTCATCAAATTTAAGTTGGTAAGTTGTGCCTCTTGGAATAATAAGGTAATCCCACTTTTTGACTGCTAAAGCACCATACTCAGTCAGTAGTGTTCCGTTGCCCTCATGAACAAATAGCACTTCATCGGCGTAAGCATTACGATAAAATTCGTCGGTATCTTCAGTCACTTTAGCGGTGTACATGGCCACATCATGATTAAAAAAAATCTTATTACGCGCACTAAAAAAGTTACCTTGACGATCAGCTTGTCGCGTATCAAGTTTATAATTTTGCACTAACGCGTCTTGCCAGTCTGTACCATGATGTAAGCGATAAGGTGCGACGTCTAATGCCTTGGTTGGCATGTTGTGGTGATATTTATTGGAATAGATATTGGAAAACCCATGGGTGGAGAACAGCTCTTCACGATAAAGCGTCCCATTGTCTTTTTTGAATGTGATATGACGCTTTGTTGGGATCTCCCCTTGTTTCACATAAAATGGCATGTCGGCTTTCCTTTTAATGTACGTACTGACACGTATTGGTAGTCACTGGATCTTTTTACCAATTTAGTTGCTAACAAATTCAAAAAAAAGAATAATAATTAGCCTAAGACCATCAATTTATTCGATGGTATAGCAGTGTTTACGCGAGGAGAGCGATATGCGAGTCGATATTGATGCATTTAAAGTGCTGCAAGTATTAATAGAGGAAGGCAGTTTTGCTAAGGCTGCAGAGCGATTACATAAGGCGCAGTCGGCCGTGAGTTATCAGGTTAAAAAACTCGAGCAACACTTGGGTGTCACTCTTTTTTGCCGAGATCACTACCGCGCAGAATTAACCCCACAGGGCAAAGTCATTTTGGCTGAAGGGCAACGGTTATTGCAATATCTCACTCACATTGAGCATTTAGCCAGCAGATTTAACGAAGGTTGGGAAGCTAAGCTGGATTTAGTGGTTGATGGTGCTTTGCCGATGGAGCCTATCATGCGCGCGCTCAAAAAAATGGCAGAGCAGGAGATCCCAACCAAAGTGCAACTCAATATGGAGTTTTTAGGCGGTGTACAAGAACGCTTCGAGCGTGATAATGCTGATCTTATGTTGGTAAAAGATTATCGAACGGGGCCTTTGTATCAACCTCAGCCATTGCCTGAAATCACCAGCATATTAGTGACAGCAGCAGAGCATCCATTAGCTAACGCACAAAACATTAGTCTTTTTGAACTGCAGCGACATGTAGAGCTTACCATTGAAGATTCATCGCCAGAAAAGTTGCACCGTGATGAATTGCAATTTGGCGGTGATAAAGTGTTTTACTTATCAGGTTTTATGATGAAGAAAAATGCGCTGTTAATGGGTTTAGGCTTTGGATGGATGCCTGACTTTTTGATAGCAGAGCCATTGAGCCGTGGCGAGCTGGTGGAAGTGGATTTTAAGGGAGGAAGCCGCTTTCATTTTACGCCACAGTTGGTCTCGACGATGGAGCGACCACTGGGTAAAGCTGGACGTTTACTGACAGAATTGATCATGACAGAATTTAATACTTCTTGTTAAATAATGAGTTGCCGGTATTGAACGAGGCTGTTACCTCGCAAAATACCGGCCTATAGTGGTTTACTCTTTTGCTACAATGGTTTTACCAATAGGTGTTAAGCTAAGAATAGCGAGTTTGAGATGTTGCAATGCGAATGGGATCCCAATAATGGTGATAGCACAAGCCAAAGCATGCACAATATGACCGATGGCCAGCCAGAGCCCGAACAGTAAAAACCAAATAATATTACCCAGTAGGCCAAAGGATCCCGTTCCTAAATCTTCGACACCAGTACGATCTCGGCGATTGGCGATGTCTTGTCCAAAAGGCCAAAATGTCATGGTTCCAATCACAAAACAAGATCGTCCAAAGGGTATACCTATAATACTGATAAAACAAAGGATCCCAGCAACCCACCACAGCAGCCCCATCAGCACGCCTCCTAATACAAACCAGGCAATATTAAATATTAAGCGTAAAATTGTCATTGTTATCTCTCATGTTAAGTGAATATCCTCTAGGACATACAGTGATTAATGCTATTTTCATGCCAATATTTAAGTCGTTGTTAATTAAAAGGTTATTTTATTGCTTATTTATAATATTCGAATGAATCGTTAAAAACACTAATTGTTGGTAATATTCAAACAGGCGATAGGGTTAAGAGGTTAGAGCAATTGGAAAACGCACAAAAAACGGTGATCTTTACCAATACTGCGATAGAGACGTTCAATCTTAATGAACAACGTGTTTTTGTTAAAAGAGACGATTTATTACATCCCGCGTTTTCGGGAAATAAAGCCCGCAAATTTGCTTATTTTTTGAATCATGACTTCCCCAATGTAAAGCGTTTGGTTGGTTACGGTTCAGCTGTGGCAAATTCTTTATACTCTTTATCGGCTTTAGCAAAAATGAAGGGCTGGCAACTGGATTATTATGTTGATCATATTTCTGCACAGGTGCTCGCTTCATCACAAGGCAATTATGCTGAAGCGATTGCCAATGGTGCACGGGTGATTGATTTATCCAAGCAAACAGACAGACAAGCACGAAGTTGTCATGCGTATATTGAGCAAGTTGTGCTGGTTGATGATCCCCAAGCCATGTTTGTGCCTGAAGGCGGGCGTTGTTTATATGCTCGCGAAGGAATTCACCAATTGGGTAAAGAAATACAAGATTGGTTTGAAGCTAGTGAACGTGCGACGTTAACGGTATTTCTACCGTCAGGAACAGGCACAACGGCTCTATTTCTTAATGAATACTTCTTGTTGCATTGCAGCGCCATTAAGGTGATGACCTGCGCATGTGTCGCAGATGAGTCCTACCTTAGTCAACAATTTTCCATGCTGATTGAAGATAGCGCCTTTCATCCTATGATCGTTAAAACAACCAAAAAATACCACTTTGGTAAATTGTATTTTGATTTTTATAAGATCTGGCAAAAAATGGCAGATCAAGGTATGCAATTTGAATTGTTGTACGATCCAAAAGGCTTAATGTGTGCAGAGCTGTATTTGGCTGATAACCCTGATACTGATCTGTTATACATTCATCAAGGAGGATTATTAGGTAATGCGACAATGTTACCGCGTTATCAACGCAAGTATCCCAGTGAGAGTGTTCAATAGTCCAGTGTGAAGTGCAATTTGTTGAACAGCATGACATGAAAGAAGTTAAGTTAAGCGCAGTCGGTAAATAAAGGTGTATGACACTTGGTTAGGCTTTTACCTGAGCAGAGGTAAGGGCCTGAACCAAATGATGTGACTCAATAGCTGAATGGATTTCAGTCCTACTTGCTTGACCTATGAGGGTAAGCTATCGATACGGGTGAGAGGAGGTGTATCGAAGAGTCAGTGTGACTTGTTGATTATTACTTACTTGAAGATAATAACCATTTCATAAATTTAAGCGCTTCAGTACGCTTTGAAAAAGTTTGTCTATTTTTGCCTTGGCTATCAGTGAAGGCAATAGATGATTTATTTACTGAAATCGAATCAACAGGGAAGTTGACAGTAATTTCGTGTCCGTTTACTAGGTATGACATATGGCCACACTCCTTTTAATTAAAACTACCACAATTGGTAGTGCGTTATAACAATAGATTATCCTTAGCATTTTTGCGAAAGATGAATTTAATTCATTTTCGAGGTTACTGCGCTTTTTATATTTATACAAGCCCAATATGTGTAAAGTTAAGAAATAATGCAAATAATACCTTGTAAAATCAGTAAAACATATAAGCGTGACAGTACTGTGACAGGCTCGATGATAAGATCTGAACATGTGAATGCGCAGTTTCACACTTGTATTATCTGTTTTTAAAGCAAGGCAATGTTGAGCTTGAACGCCACATCAGCAGTAAGGTGTCTCATTTAAGGCTGCATATTGTACAGCCTTAGTCTGATAAACAGTATTGATCGCTTCTTTGGAGTCGTTTCAATTCTTTTATTCTTTTAAGACTAGAGTGCGTTACGCGCTTTTCACTTAGCCAGCTAAGCATCATCGCTCAAGCCTTGTACTAAAATAATTGAATTCGAACAAAAACTAAGCTCGCAAGAACAACAGCCCCTAGTAAATAAGCTCGCCAATGGGATTGAGTAACTTGCTTATTCCTTTAGTGAAATGCAAAGGAGCATCCACCACGGTATAACACAAGCAGCCTTCTTTCGTTCGGGGTGAATGTTGATGTTGACCGTTGAGCACAATAAAATCTCCTGGCCCGTAATGATGATATTCATCTTCAAAATGACCTTCAAGCAGCAAGGTGATCTCGCAGCCTTGGTGGGTATGTTCTGGGATTTCCCCCCCCGCTTCAATATGAAGTAAGCTTGCTCTAGGCGCTCCTTTTTCCGCTTCAAGGCGCATACGACTCACTTTGCCCATGCCATTCCAAGCGTGCTCGACTTGCTGTTTAAACGCGGTGGGCAAACTAAATTGCTCCCCTTTGACTGTTACAGTGCAGTGCGCTGTAAAGTCGATGGCCTCGGGCATTGCATCAACATTGGTAGAAGTTTGCATGATATTGAGCATCATATCGTCTAACTGAACCTGGGTTTCACACGCTTCAACTGTGGGATCAACCAGTGGTAATACTTGCTCTGCTTGACGCTGAGTCATCTGCAATAGGGTTTGTTGGCATTGTGGGCAAAGTTCACAGTGAGCGGATACGGCAGTGGCCATGGCTAACTCAAGCTCACCACTGGCGTGCGCGAGCAACATGTCGTGACTGGGGTGGTAATTAATCATGCTGTTTCTCCAAGAGGCTTTTGAGTTTGGCTAACCCTAATCTTAATCTCGATTTTACCGTACCCAGTGGCACATTAAGTTTGCTTGCAATCTCTTGCTGACTCAATTCTTGCAAGTAGATCCCACGGATCACCTGTTGTTGCAGCACAGGCAATGCATCAACTTGTTTGAGTAAAGCGCTTGTGAGTAAGTGATCTTCAAGTTCGCGAGGATCGGCGTTTTCAAGCATGGGCCAAAGATCAACGCTGAAGTGATCTTCTTTGTTGTGCTGCACTTTTCGGAGCATATCAAAACAGCGATTGCGCATGATAGTGTAGATCCACGTACTAACGGCTCCTTTTTCCGCTGAAAAAAGGTGGGCTTTAGTCCAAACGGTGGTCATGGTTTCTTGCACAAGATCCATTGCTAAGCCTTGATTGGCTAAGCGTTGCTGGCCAAATGCAAGGATCTTAGGGGCAAAAAAACTAAACAAGGCCGCATAATCTTGTTGGCTGCGTGTTTTGGCCACGTTGACGAGCTTTTGTTTGAGTTGTTCAGCGTGTAAATCAGAGTTAGGCTCTTCCATTTGTATGTTTCTAAAGGGAACATACCCCTTATCATAACGACTTTTCGCGCTGTTGGATTGAATATTTTGCATGGCTGTCACTTTACCTATCGAGATGACTAAGTGCATTGCTTGTGTCAGTTGATACGCATCGAATAACATATCGGATCAATATTGTGTGCGAGAATAATGTTGAGTGCGGTAAAGCCCCAATGCCCGCCTGTTAAAAGTGCGAGTCGATAGTTGAGCTTGAACTGACAATGACGTGTACTGAGTGGCTTTAAAGTGTAATAAAATCAGTTGCTCCATGTATTTATTGCTCGTCTTTCAGTGTTAAATTTCTTACAATCGGCAGAGGGAAAAAACAATGGAGGATGTATGGCACCGATACTGGCGAGTGTGGATCAACGGACACAATTAGTGGGTGAGAACCGACTAGAGCTGCTGTTATTTAGGATCAGTGTGACACAGCTGTTTGCAATTAATGTTTTTAAAGTCAAAGAGGTGGTTAATGTACCGACGTTACGCTCTTTGCCTGGTAGTCATTCAAGTATTGTCGGTTTTGCTAATTTACGTGGCGTGTCTATTCCTGTGATTGATCTGAGAAAAGCCATTGGCTTTAGCCCATCCGCGCAGGGAGCGAACAGTAACCTTATCGTGACAGAGTATAATCGTTCTGTGCAAGGTTTTTTAGTCGATAAGGTTGAGCATATTGTTAATTTAACATGGAGTGATATTTTACCACCGCCGAAAACAGCTGGTCGTCACAACTACCTGACTGCTATTACGCGTGTTGAATATCAAGCAAGACAAGAGTTAGTGTCTATTATTGATGTAGAAAAAATTCTAGCTGAAATTATTCCCTACGACATTAAGCCTTCAGAAGGGGTGTTAGATCCAGAACTGTTACCTTTTATGGCCGGTAAGAAGGTATTGATTGCCGATGACTCAGCCACGGCGCGGCATCAAGTCAAAAGTACGCTGGAACAGTTGGGATTAGAAGTGATAGAAGTGTCCGACGGCCTACAGGCATTGCACTTGTTACAGCAATGGTGCGAGCGCGATATTGAGATCTCGGAGCAGCTATTAATGCTTATCACGGATGCTGAAATGCCAGAGATGGATGGCTATAAGCTGACTCAGGAGATCCGGCATGATAAACGCATGTGTGATCTTTATATCACCTTAAATACGTCACTCAGTGGCAGCTTTAACCATGCCATGGTCAAAAAAGTAGGCTGTGATCGATTTATTTCAAAATTTCAGCCAGATCTACTCATTGAGGTTGTGCAAGACAAACTACGTCAATCGTTAGCATTGTAGCCATGACATCGACTAATTTTGGTGCTCTTGTCTTAAATCATCAATGACTTGTCGTTTTAATTCTGGTACTGCCGCGATGTTGATTTGCGCTATGCGTAGAGCAAAACCAAATCGCTGTTTACCAACAATGCTGACAATGTCTTCTAAAAAACGCTTATCGAGTACACCTTGTTTGGCATGAAATGCAATGGCTTGTGAGATTGAACGATAGGTTATGCCGTCAAAGTGAAAGCCATCATTATAACCAACATCATCAATCGGGATCCCATTGAGGCTTAACGGCCATGGGCGGTAGTTGACTCTGTCTCTGGCTATCTCGTACATCATCCAAGCACTTTTTTTGAATCCACCGAAGACTTTATCTTCAAATTCAGAATCTTCAAGCTCTTGTTTAGTCCAATTGATACCAATGGCGAGGTGTTTCTCATAAAGGCGCATGAGCGCATCTTTCACGGCCATTTGGCAATCCCAAACTGATGTCAGTTTGTGCTGTTTGGCAATATTAAAGCACTCTTTACAAGTCGGTAGCATCATCGCTGGGTGAGGCGTGTGACGTTGTTTTTCGTAATGTAACGGCATCGCGCTGGGCTCACCACAAAACCAGCATTGGTGTCGGTGCTCAAAGGGAATATCAATCAAAGGAGGATGGTCAAACAAGACAGATCCTTATGTTAAAAATAGGTTGAATGTGATAGCGCTAACCGTTGCGATCAGCGCCATAATACCGTGTGAGTGATTTATTCTTCTTCAACATTGACCAGCGATGTTGCCAGTACAATAGGATCAATTTCAAGGCACGGTTGGTCAGCCACCCAATCTAAGCCCACGAGTACACCATCATCGTTTAAATCGCTGACCCACTCTTCTAGAAACTCGGTTAAAGTAATGGCCACCGCTTGATAATCTTGCCATTCATCAGTGCAATGGATCTTAGCGTGTGCTTCGTTTGACCATAAAGGCATAACGTCGGTCGCTTCAAACTCAGAAGCGTCACACACCACCCAGCCTTCGGCATTTTCATCTTGCAGGCCCCACAAGGTTTGATGTTGCTTTACGTTTTTGATGAAGTTTTCTACAGTTGCTGTCAGTTCAGTCATGGTTATCTCTTGTGGTTAGTCGTGTATAGGGAATAGCAAGCAATGTCATTATTGGCTGTAGTCTGCAACTGCAGTGCATTTTTAGCAAGTTATTTAATGGTTTTACCGTAGGGCAACAACGCTACAGACTGAGTGTTAAACAAGACCTTTAATGATACAGGTGCAAGGTTAATGATTTATGAATAACAAATAGCCTTTTAAGTCTTCGCGATTAAGGTAATATTAACGTTTCTTTTGTGGTGCCATGATAGCATCCGTTGATACGGAACATTTATTTTTGGGAGTCTTCTATTGTTTAAATTAATCCCCCTAACGGCCACGTTGATGCTGTCCAGTTCCTATGGCTTTGCATCTGTCGCTTCCCCTGATTGGGCCACATGTGTGGCTAATTTACAGCACACAGCCAAGGAGCAAGGAGTGTTACAAAGCACGATTGATCACACCTTGGCCAATGTGAAGTTTGTTCCAAAAGTGATTGAACTTGATGGTAAACAGCCTGAATTTAGCGCTTCTTTTGATAATTACTTCAGTAAAAGAGTGACTGACTGGCGAGTCAAACAAGGGCGTAAGTATTACAAAAAGCATTCTGCGTTGTTACAAAAGCTTGCAAAGCAATACGGTGTGCCACCTCAATATTTACTAGCATTTTGGGGGCTTGAAACTAACTTCGGCTCTTATAAAGGTAACATGCCTGTTCTCAATTCGTTGGCTACCTTAGCGTGCGATCCACGCCGCAGCGGTTACTTTACTCAAGAGCTTATGCAAGCGTTGAAGTTAAAAGATCAATACGATTTAGATGCCACACAAATGATAGGCTCGTGGGCAGGAGCCATGGGGCATACACAATTTATGCCCTCGGCGTATGCACAGTACGCAGTAGATGCGGACGGGGATGGTAAAGCCGATCTCTGGAATAGTACAGAAGATGCGCTGTCGTCCGCCGCCCACTTTTTACAAGCCCTGGGTTGGAAACGTGGAGAACGTTGGGGCAGAGAGGTGTCTTTGCCGACCAATTTTACTTATTCCGCGTTAGGGAAGTCAGAAGCATTACCGTTGAAGCAATGGGCGAGATTAGGCGTCAAAAAAGCCAATGGGGATCAGCTAAGTACGCCAGATCTGCAAGCGGCACTTTACGTCCCATCAGGGGCTCAAGGGCCCGCCTTTTTAGGTTACAACAATTTCAATGTCATCATGAAGTGGAATCGCTCTGTTTTCTATGCGATTGCCGTTGGCCACCTTGCAGATAGAATTAACGGCGCTGCAGGGCTGCATACGCCGCCTCCTAAAGCGGCTAATTTAAGTCGCAAGAAGGTAAAAGCGTTACAAGGCCGATTAAATAAGCTCGGTTACGATGTTGGCGAGCCCGATGGGATCATGGGCGCGAAGTCTTCCAAGGGATTACGCCAGTTCCAGCAAGCACAAGGATTAGTGGCTGATGGTTTTCCTAGCCAACAGGTTTTTCAAGCTTTAGGGATAAAATAACCCGTGGCTAAACGGTTGGCTGACGCATAGGGATATTGCCTGTGGCCCTTGTCTGCGATGACAAAAAGCTAGTGACGAGACCGGACTTTTGGTAAGCTCTCGCCACAAAATTTGAGTTAAGGATTATCATGAGTATTAAAGACAACTCCGTAGTGCAATTTATCTACACACTGCGCGATGAACAAGGTGAAGTGTTAGAAAGTAATGAAGGATTGGATCCTATTGCTTACCTTCATGGTCATAACAACATGATGCCAGGTGTTGAAAAAGCACTCGTCGGTAAAGACACTGGAGAGCAGTTCTCGGTAACGTTACCGGCCAGTGAAACATATGGTGAGCGAAACGAGAACGCTGAGCAGCGTGTATCGGTTAAGCATCTTCAAGGTGCAAAAGTGTGGAAAGCAGGTATGCGCGCATTGATAAACACCGATCAAGGGCAACGCCAAGTCACCATTATTAAAATGGGGAAATTCATGGCTACAGTTGATGTGAACCATCCATTAGCAGGGCGAGAACTGACCTTTGATTTAACCGTTGCAGACGTACGAGATGCCACTGCAGAAGAAATTGCTCATGGGCATGCCCATGGCAAAGGCGGTCATCAGCATTAAGCTGTGAGCTAAGTAAAAAAGCCCAACATTGTTGGGCTTTTTTATTGAGTTGGCAATAGGAGGATGGACAATGGTGATCGACTTTAGTGGTGGAAAGATGATCCTCTCACCGTTTGATTTGCAAGTTAGGCTTAACCACGGCGTACAATTATACGCAATGGTGGAAGATCTGAAATGCCATGATGAGGCTATTATGCTCATTGCGGACGCTGGTGCAGTACGTTGGCATCTAACGCTGGATAATGTACAACAGCTACAACAAGTCAAAGCGGAATTAGGGCTGGATGATCCCATCGCTTAATGGGTGATGCACCGATGAGCTTACCCGCTAGGATGTTGGCTGGCGGACTGATATTATAAGCTATTAATTAGCTGTTTATTTAAGGAAAACTGACGATGTCAGACATGCCGCTAGAAAGCATAACGGTTGAACCCACTCGCCCAGCAACGGCGTGTGTTATATGGTTACACGGGCTTGGGGATTCAGGTGCAGGATTTGCTCCTGTTGTGCCAGCATTAGGTTTACCAAGCGATCATAGTATTCGATTTATTTTCCCGCATGCACCAGAGCAAGCGGTAACTATTAATGGTGGTTATGTCATGCGAGCATGGTATGACATTAAAAGTATGGCGCTGCATGATCGCGCTGATCTAGCGGGCGTGATGGACAGCGAGTCGCAGATCGTGGCGTTGATTGAAGCACAAATCGCCTCTGGTATTGCACCAAATCGCATTGTATTAGCAGGCTTTAGTCAAGGCGGGGTCATGAGTCTGTTTTGTGGGCTAAGGCTAAAGTACACTTTAGCTGGGATCATGGCATTATCTTGCTATTTACCCACAGCGGATCAGATGCCAGTGGATTTGTCTGCTGAAAATCGTGCAACACCTATTTTACAACAGCATGGTAATCAAGATGAAGTGGTACCACTCAGTGCCGGTGTGATGGCACACGAGTTATTAAAAAAAGAAGGCTATGCAACTCAATGGCAAACGTACGATATGGCGCATAATGTGTTACCTGAACAACTGCGTGATATCTCAAAATGGCTGCAAAAAGTGCTAAATATACATTAGTAAAATCTAATGGTTGTTTTTTTGAACAGTTGGCGGTATTGGAAAATTATACCGCCTGTTCTTAAATAGAAACAATCTAATGGACACATATCCTGTTTGTGTTTCTATCACACTCTCCCTATTTAGCCCGTTTCTTTTCATTTCAGCGCACCCCAGGCAAGTTTCTGCTTAGCGGTGTTTTTTGGCTTGTTCTATTTTTAGGACGTTCTTGAGGCTTTCACGTTTTATAAAATGTCATAAATGAGATCATAAGTAATAAATGTGACACAAATAAAGCCTAACCTTTGCTAAGATATTTCGCGACAAAAATAAAATTTATTGTCTCGTTTAGTAAAAATATAATAAATAATCAAGGGGTTGATAACAATGAAACAAACGTTAATTAAAGGGGTCATTGCGACTGCCGTCGTAACAGCATTAACAGCATGTGGTAACGATAATGATCAAGTTGACTTACCTACAACCTGTGCAGAAGCTGGCGAAGCGTGTACTAAGTTTACGGTTTTGCATACAAACGATAACCATGGCCGATTCTGGCAAAGTGTGAATGGTGAATACGGCATGGCTGCACGTAAAACACTGATCGATCAAATTCGCACTGAAGTTGAAGCCGCTGGGGGAGAGACTATTTTGCTCTCAGGTGGTGATATTAATACCGGGGTACCAGAGTCAGACATGCAAGATGCAGTACCTGACTTTATTGGGATGAACTTAATTGGTTATGACGCTATGGCCGTGGGTAATCATGAGTTTGATAACGCATTAGACGTGGTTGAAATGCAGCGTAAGCTTGCCGACTTCCCAATGCTGGCGGCCAATATTTATGATAAAGAGACTGGTGAGCGCTACTTTGATGCTTATAAAGTTTTTGATGTTAATGGCTTACGTATTGCAGTGATTGGTTTAACCACCGAAGATACCGTTAGGATCGGCAACGCTGAGTATATTGGTGGCCTTGACTTTAGGGATCCAGCAACCGAGATAAAAACCGTCATTAAAGAGATCAAAGATGCAGATGCAGCAGACTTAATTTTTGCAAGCACTCATATGGGGCATTATGCAGATGCTGCAAGCGGTAGCAATGCGCCTGGTGATGTCGCGTTAGCAAGAGCAATGACTAAAGGTGATCTACAGGCGGTTATTGGCGGCCATTCTCAAAACCCTGTCTGTATGGAGCCTGGCACCAATCAATATGCTGAGTTTACACGTGGAGATGAATGTACGCCAGATCAGCAAAATGGCACATTTATTATGCAAGCCCATGAATGGGGTAAGTATGTTGGTCGTGCGGATTTTGAATACTACAATGACGAACTCCACCTTGCGACTTACCAATTGGTACCGGTTAATTTGATGGTACTTAATAAGTATGGTTCACCTGCGCTTGAGGATGACACCGATCCAATGTCAGGCACTTTGATCCCCGGCACGACCGCCATTGAGCAAAACTTGGGTGTGTTAGAAGCACTAAGGGCGTATCAAGAACAAGGGCAAAAATTGCTCGATGTCGTTATTGGTACGACTGATGGTGAGCTTGTTGGGGTGAAATCAACCGTTCGCTTTGAGCAAACCAATTTAGGGCATTTACTGGCACGAGCACAAAGTGCTTATCCTTTGGTCGATGCTGACTTTGGTATCATGAACTCCGGTGGTGTGAGAGCATCAATCACGGCAGGCAATATTACTTATCGTGATGTATTGACAGTACAGCCATTTGGCAACATGGTCGCTTATGCGTCAATGAACGGGACTGACTTAGTTGAATACATGAACGAAGTCGCAACGAAAACAGCCGGGGCTGGAGCGTATGCACAGTTGGATGGGATCAAACTGTCAGTTGATTGTGATGCGAAAAAAGTCACGATTAATGAGATTGCTGGTGAAGCGTTTGATGAAGCAAAAGAGTATAAGTTCTCACTATCGACATACCTTGCTGCGGGGGGAGATGGTTACCCTAAGATTGAAGCAACATCAATTGAAATCGCAGATGCACTAGTATTACGTGATTTTATTGAGACGCAACAATCTATCCGGGTTGATGACGTTAACCCTGTTGCTGGCGATATTGAATACTTTGCCGCGGGCGAATCATTGAAAGGTTGCCCAGCTGCGCCTTCAAGTAATTAAAATCATCCCCTAGTCAGCCAATAGGCGGCTAAAGCGGAATGATAAGAGCAACAATCGGATCCGGTATTAATATTGATACCGGATTTTTTATGGGATCAGCTTAAATACTGTCGATGTGTTATATCAAACCGCCGGGTAGGTGGGCTTCCTGTTAAAGCTAGCGTAATGCCGTGCGTTTGAAACACATTGTTACAGAGAGGGGAGGTGTTGATTATCGATGAAATAGTCAACAGGAATTTAATGAGTTAAAAAACAACCAGTAAGTATAATTTATTATTAATCAGCAGCTTAAATTAATTAAATATAATGTTCAACATACTTGTCCACAGTTTATGTGGATAACCTTTAAATATTATCCATACAGATATGACAGACAATGTTTTTAAGGTCAAGTTTTTAATCGATAACGTCGCTAAGTTCTTGTGTTAAGTGTGAATAAACGTAATACTATGAAAAAACACGTGATTTAACATGTTAAAATATTTGATTTTTATTAGTTCATTATTAACCCTGTCGGCTTGTGATAACATCAGTAACCAATCAGTACTAATGGATCCTTCAAAACCGTCGATGAGAACACCTGAATTGTCATCACTGGGTTTCTTTCACGCCATTTATGTAGAACGTGACGTTGATAAAGCGAAGCTGTTTGTTGACGATTCGATGAAAGAGATCTTATCTCACTATTACATTGCTGCCTCTGTGCAGCGGCATATGTTTAATTTATCATTAACGAATGTTGAACTTGAAGTTGACGAAGTCGACATCGATTTTTTTAGAAAAGCGACGAAAGATGTCACTGTGGTCGTGAAATTATTAGGCTCACGTGAAGGTCAATTTTGGGTTGATGACAGGACATTACGCTTAAGTAAACGTGACGGTAAATGGATTATTACCGAGGTTGTACCAGAAAGAAGAAGTGTTAATGGTTAGTGCTGTTAAAAGAGGCCCTGATCCTTGCTATTGACATACAAAAATAGCAACCGTTTGGTTGCTATTTTTTAGAATGACAGCTTATTGCTTGTCTTTCTAGAGGAACTTAATCTAAAGATGTTTCTGTATCAATCTCAATAGGTAAAGACGATAGCATTTCGTCTTGTAATTGATAGTACGCGCCTTCATATTCCTGAATTTCCATTGTCACTCCAGATCTTTGATTAAGGTGTAGGGTACAAAAGCATGTCATCATTTTGTGTGACATTTTGCCTTTTTTAAAACACGCTAAGATTGCTTGTTTCTGGCGCAGATTATAGCAGGCTCTAGTTCAGAATTACACGAAAATTACATAAAACTTTCAGTTTTAACTTTTAATTCCTCGTAACTCATTGTTAATGTCATTCATTAAGCTTAATTGTGTAAGTTAAGGTGAAAGACTTTCACTTTTAGCTTGCGTTGTTAGTCAAAGCATTACGCTATGAGCTTAATCGCATTGTCACCTAAGTGTGACTGACGAAGGTGACTGATCAGACGGTTTCGCTGTCTATCTTGTAACGCAGCACTTTAAGTGCTTTGTTTGGATCAACATCTTCGAACACACTAGGATTGGCCAATTGCTCTTTTAGCGAGAGTTGAGGGCTATATTCTGCAACTTGCTCTTTGAGAAAGGCTAAGCTTAACTCAGGTGCATTTAGGCATAAAAGAATGTCGCCATCATTAGCAAGGAGACTTGGTAATCGTTTTAAGAGCCGAGCATAGTCCTTAGTTGCCACAAAACTGCCTTTTTGGTTGCTGGGTGGATCGGTAATAATTAAGTCATAGGGGCCCAATTTTGTCAGTTTCCCCCATGACTTGAAAATATCATGCCCCAAAAAGCGAGCCCCTTCACTCAAGCCATTTAACCGGTGGTTTTGCTGACCAATCGACAATGCTGGTTTGCTCATGTCGATATTAACGACACTGTCTGCTTTTCCTTGTAGTGCAGCAACGGAAAAACCACAGGTATAAGCAAATAAGTTTAAGATCTTTTTGCCAGTGCTGTGTTCGCGCACCCACTGACGTCCTGCTTTCATGTCCAAAAATAAACCGTGATTTTGTCCTTTTAGTAGGTGGACTTGAAACCATGCACCGTTTTCGCAAACTTGGTGGGGCTCTGGCACTGCGCCAACGATGATCTGCGTATGAGTTTCTCCCCCCGCGCGGTATTGAAATACTAAATTGAGCGAGCCTTGCTCATGAGTTTCATACCAGCGCTGCTCGATAGTCTCTGTGATCACAGCCAGCGCGTCGTCGTTCAATGGTTTAAAGCTCGTCAATAGAATAACGGGCGCATACCAATCTAAACAAAGGTGCTCTGCGCCGGGATAACAACCGCCACGGCCATGGAATAAGCGGGCAACATCACCGCCAAAATTGATGTGTTTTATTGCTTCAACAAATAACTGCATTTAACTCACTTTTCATTTTCTTCAATGTGCAAACAGGTTTGAGGCTCATCTTGTTCCTCTGCAATATCATCACCGACTAACACTGCTAACCATCGCCCGCCTTGGCTGGACTCTAAAGCAATTTTAACGATCATGGTCAAAGGAACCGACAGCAACATGCCTACTGAGCCCAGTAGCCAGCCCCAAAATATAAGAGACAGGAATACGACTAGAGTTGAAAGCCCTAAACCGCGCCCCATATAACGTGGCTCAACAACATTACCCATGATTGCATTGGTGCTTAAATAAAGCAAAGCCACAGCACTCGCCGCGCCTGGACCTATTTGAACAAATGCGAGCAATACGGCAGGAATGGCGGCAATGATTGAGCCAATGTTAGGGATATAATTAAACAAGAAGGCGATAACTCCCCACAAGAGTGCATAATCAACACCGATGATATAAAGACCCAAGCCAACAATGAAACCAGTCCCTAAACTGACTAAGGTCTTAATCACCATGTACTGATTAACAGAGTGAAGAAAACGATCGATCTGTTGTAAACGCATACCAGGATCGTCTAGGGCTACATGCATTTTTCGTGAAAAACCATTGGACTCGAATAACAAAAATACAACGGTTAAAATAATGAGAAACAGGTTAGCCATGACGCTACCGACCCCAGACAACATGTTTGTTGTCATCGATAAAGCAATACCGGGATCAAAATAAGCCAGCAATTGCTCTTTTGAGATCTGAATATTTAATGCTCTTAATTCATCAACAATCCATGAAAATTGCGCTGTCAGTTGATCTTGATAAAAGGGCAGTTGTTTTGAAAACTCATTAATTGAGGTCCCCACAATAGAAGCTAGCCATAGCCCCATTAATACGATAAATAGCATCAGTACCAGCACGGCTAGGCCTCGCGGCACTTTGTGGCGCGTAAGCCAGCTGATCATCGGGTTACAAATCACCGCAATAAAGACAGATAACACAAAAGGCACCACTATTGGACTGGCTGTTTTGATCCCCGCTAAAATGACCACAACAAATGCACAGATTGCAAAACCTTTAAATGCGACACCTTGATCTTTAAATTGCCCCATAAATAATCCTTGTTAATAATACTGAAATAACGATGTGATATTCATAAAATAGTAGCGAGTATATTACTTTGTTTTTTAAGTAAATACAGTCTCAACGTTATCATTGATCTTATGATCTTTAGTATGATTTGGCTTAACAGCTCAGGTTAACATAGGCTGCGAGCCCAAATCCCTAATAACAAAAACCTGCAGTGATAGGTGCAGGCTATGGGTAATGGTGCTCTCTTACTTTGCGTTTGGAAGCAACTTTGTTTTCTAGCACGCAGCGCAAAGTCTATTATTTTAAGGGATCACGGTGATTTTTGAAGGTTAACGCTGTTATGCTTGGCGCGAGAAAATTCAGCCGGTGAGAGTATAAAGGTGTCTTCATTATAGAAGCTTTGGCTGTTTGACATTGCCCACCATTGCTCCCAGGGGCCATCAATGTGCTTTTTATCAACTAAATCATTTTCTTTTAATGGCTCGACCAAGCTGCCTACAGACATCAATAAACCGTAGGGAGTGCGTTTTTTTAACATATGGGGTAATAACTTAGCAGGGTTATCAAGCCCCATGCTACCAACAAGTTCAAAAAAACTTTCGATGGTATTATGGTGGTAGTTCTTTACTCTTTCGCTTTTCTCAATCACATGTATGGCTTTGTTACGGGCGGGATCTTGAGTGGCTATGCCGGTGGGACACATGTTGGTATTACAGTGCCGCGATTGAATACAACCTAAAGACATCATCATTGTGCGAGCTGCATTGACTGTATCCGCGCCCATGGCAATTTTCGCGAGCAGATCAAAACTTGATGCTGTTTTACCAGAAGCGATAATGTTGATCTTATCTCTTAATCCCGCCCCGATGAGTGCATTATGAACAAAATACACGCCTTCTAGACACATCATTCCAAGGCGGTTGGTAAACTCGACCGGCGCGGCGCCAGTGCCACCTTCTGCGCCATCAACCGTAATAAAGTCAGGTGTTATCCCCGTTTCTATCATGGCTTTGCATAGCCCTAAAAATTCTACTGGATTACCGACACAAAGCTTAAAACCAATGGGTTTACCTTCGCTAAGCTTTCTGAGTTTTGCTACAAACTGAAGCAGATCTTTTGGGGTTGTACATTCAGGGTTTATGGCGGGAGAGACACAATCTTTACCTTTAGGAATGTGCCTTATAGCAGCTATTTCGTCGGTGATCTTGGCAGCGGGTAACACGCCGCCGTGACCAGGCTTAGCCCCTTGCGATAATTTAATTTCAATCATTTTCACTTGTGGGCGTGTGGCCATTGCAGTGAATGTGACAGGATTGAAATTCCCTTCATCATCACGGCAACCAAAGAGGCCAGAGCCGATTTGCCATACGATATCACCTTGGTGTTTAAGGTGATACGGACTAAGGCCGCCTTCACCACTATTGTGATAACAACCGGCTTTAAACGCACCAAGATTGAGCGCTTCAATGGCGTTTGCGCTTAATGCACCAAAGCTCATGGCTGAAATGTTGAGATAAGAAGCATCGTATGGCTGTAAACAGTCGGGACCGGCAAAACGCACGCGTCGGGCTTCTTTGACGACTGAACGTGGGTGCAGTGACTGCCATAGGCTTAAATAATTATCTTCGAGCAAGTCTCGTTGAGTACCGAAAGCAATGGTATCACGGACGTTTTTAGAACGCTGATAAACAAGTGAGCGTTGTTCACGGTTAAACGGTTTTTCTTCTGTGTCGTTGGCAATAAAATATTGTTGGATCTCGACTCTGTAAGACTCTAAAAAATAACGAATATGTGAAACAACAGGGTATAAGCGGTTCAAAGTGTGTTTACTGTGGTACAGATCATAATAGCCCACTGCGGTGTAAATCAGTGTGCATAACATTAATGTTATTGTCACGCCAGCGGGATGGCTCACCGCTAAGTTAATACTGATGAGGTTGCCGAGTGAAGCGATGATCCAAAAGAATTTTTGCATTATAGTCATAAATAATCCCGCGAGTTTGACACCGAACAGTGTGCTATTGAATGCTATTTTTTCTGTTAAGGCAATCTTGCAGTTGAGGTTTCTCATTAACAGAGGGCGTGTGTATACTTAACTTCCATTATAGCGAATAAATAATCAATATCATGAAGTATGTCAGTGCTCAATGCCTGGCAGTTCATTAGATGCCAGCATCAAGGAGTTGAACGTGATTATTATTGAAACATCAAGGCTGATAATACGCCAGTTTGAAAGCCAAGACATTGAAGCTATTTTTAAGCTAAATAGTATTCCAGAGGTGTTAACTTATATTCCAGGCGCGGCAATGACAAAGCTTGCCCAAGCGGAACAGATTTTAAACGATGTTATTTTAAATAGTTATGCGCAACGAGGTTATGGTCGCTGGGCGGTTGAACATAAAGCCGATGGTGAAGTGATTGGGTTTTGTGGCCCTAAGTATGTTGAAGAATTTGGAGAGATTGAACTGGGCTATCGCTATTTGCCTCAATATTGGAGACAAGGGTTTGCAGTTGAAGCTGGCACTGCAGTGCTATCAGTGTTTGATCAGTATGAGATTAATGAGGTGATTGCATTAATTTTGAATGGTAATAAAGGCTCTGAAGCGGTTGCCACAAAGTTAGGGATGCAGCAACGTGGTAAAGATAAGTTTATGGGGCACATAGTGAATGTTTTCCACAAACAGCTTTAGCAGCCTGTTTATGTTTTTAGAGATAAAAAAACCAGCCTAAGCTGGTTTTATTGTCATGGTGCTAGGTTATGCCACGCCGTGATCGCAATCGTCATTTGTGCAAACACCATAAAGATACAAACTGTGGTTGGTCAGTCTAATGTTATGTTTCATTGCGATTTCATCTTGACGTTGCTCAATGACATCATCAGTAAATTCAAACACTTTTCCGCAAGATAAGCACACAAGGTGATCGTGATGATGCTGGCTTGATAGCTCAAACACTGCTTTGCCACTTTCGAAGTGATGGCGGGTAACAATGCCAGCGTCATCAAATTGGTTCAGTACTCTGTATACGGTCGCTAAGCCAATTTCTTCACCAATCTCAAGCAGTTTCTTATACAGATCTTCAGCGCTGATATGTTGATTGTCAGGTGATTGCATCAACTCTAAAATTTTGACTCGTGGTAGGGTGACTTTTAAACCCGCTTTTTTTAGCGCTTGATTTCCATCTGTCATTATTGTTCTCTTGATTACAGAACCGCCTGTGTCACATCGGCTGCTCATATGTGAGTATTCAATCCATTATATGTGCACAATAGTAAAACATAAACCTTTGTTCAAACTTTAAAGGATTTAAAGCCAAATAAATGAGTAAAACTCATGAATAACAAACAATTTAAGCTTACTTTAAGTATTGTTATTTTAAGACAATACGAGTGTGGAGTATTAATTGTTCGCTTTACAGGGCAAAATAAAGAAGACAAGATTAATCAATAGGAACGTTAATGTACCAACAGATAGTCGTATTAACGGGGGCGGGGATCTCCGCAGGATCTGGGCTCAGTACCTTTAGGGATGAAAATGGCTTATGGGAGGATCATCATATTGAAGATGTCGCGACACCTGAAGGCTATCAACGCGATCCTAATCAGGTTGAACGATTTTATAACGCACGTCGACAGCAGTTCTTGATGAGTGAAATTGTGCCCAATGAGGGGCACATTGCATTGGCTTATTTAGAGCAAGCATCTGCAGGCGAGTTACTTATCGTCACCCAAAATATTGATGACTTACATGAGCGCGCGGGCTCAAAAAAGTTAGTGCACATGCACGGTGAGCTTGCTAAAGGCCGATGCCCAGGTTCTGGGCAAACATTCACACTTAATGCGCCTTTTGGAGTCGATAATACGTGCACGTGTTGTATCCCTGGGCAGCGGCTTAGACCTCATGTCGTGTGGTTTGGTGAGATCCCGTTGGGATTAAGCCGGATCCAGCAGGCGTTAGCCAGGTGCGATCTCTTTATCGCTGTTGGTACTTCGGGTACCGTTTATCCTGCTGCAGGTTTTGTTGAGCTGGCCAAACACCATGGCGCGCAGACAGTAGAGGTGAACTTGTTACCACCAAGTGCTAACAGTCAGTTTCAATACCATTTACAAGGTAAAGCCAGTGACGTGTTGCCTCAGCTGATCGAGGGGATTTTGCAGGGAAAACCTTTAAGTGAGCTGAGCCGATGACATTTCAACGCGATAAGCTTGCGATTATTATGCGTGGCTTACCTGGCAGTGGAAAAAGCCATTGGATTGGTGCCTATCTGGCAGAGAATCCGCTAACGGATCCTCGCTTTATTAATCGAACAACCCCTTATCGAGGAATATGTTCAACGGATCGTTATTTTTATCAACAGGGGCATTATTGTTTTGATGTCAAAAAGCTCACTGAGTATCATCAGCTTAACTTAGTCGATTTTATCAGTGCGATGGCAGAGCAATTGCCATTAGTCGTTTGTGACAATACTAACTTAGCCCAATGGGAGTTTGCTGCTTACCAAGCTGCGGCATTAGCATTAGGTTATGAGATCATGATCCAGCAAATTGGCGATCCGTTTGATCTTGAACACCAAAAGCAATGTGCTGAACGTAATCGTCATCAGGTGTCATTGCATGAGATAAAGCGCATGGCATTGAGGTTTGAACCGATAGCGTAGTGGTTGGCAAATGTGATAAATAACCCGTTGTGAGTTTGGGCGAACGATCTCAACAATCAATTATGCAGATGTTGGCTGACTCTATGTGTTGTGGTGTTGTCGATCATAGCGTCAATAATAAAAAAGCCTATAGATCTGCATCTATAGGCCTTTGTTAACGCTTAACACTCGTTAAGAGTCATAACTAATTAATAGTTACTTCTTAGCAGCAGCTTCGCGTGCTTTAACTTCAGCGATAACTTTTTCAGCAACACTGTTTGGACACGGTGCGTAGTGAGCGAATTCCATAGAGAATTGGCCACGACCAGATGTCATAGTACGTAGTGAACCGATGTAACCGAACATTTCTGATAACGGTACGTCAGCTTTAATACGAACGCCAGTAACACCAGCCATTTGATCTTTGATCATGCCACGACGACGGTTAAGGTCACCAATGACGTCACCAACGTTGTCTTCTGGGCTGAATACGTCAACGTTCATGATTGGCTCAAGAAGTTGTGCACCGGCTTTAGGCATAGACTGACGGAATGCGCCTTTAGCAGCGATTTCGAACGCGATAGCTGACGAGTCAACTGCGTGGAAAGCACCATCAGTTAGTTCTAGTTCAACGTCTAGTACAGGGAAACCAGCAACAGTACCGGTATCCATCATAGAGGCGAAACCTTTCTCAACTGCAGGCCAGAATTCTTTAGGTACGTTACCACCAACAACTGAAGAGCTGAAAGTGAAACCAGTGTTTTGCTCACCTGGACGGATAACGTAGTCGATCTTACCGAACTGACCAGAACCACCAGACTGTTTCTTATGCGTGTAGCTATCTTCAGTAACCTGAGTAATCGTTTCACGGTAAGCAACTTGAGGCTCACCTACAATTAGGTCAACGCCGTATGTACGCTTAAGGATGTCTACCTTAATGTCTAGGTGAAGCTCACCCATACCTTTAAGGATCGTTTCACCTGAATCTTCGTCAGTTTCTACGCGGAAAGATGGATCTTCTGCAATCATTTTACCGATAGCGATACCCATTTTCTCTGATCCGCCTTTATCTTTTGGCGCAACAGCGATAGAGATAACTGGCTCTGGGAATACCATAGCTTCAAGAGTACAAGGGTGCTTAACATCACACAAAGTGTGACCTGTTTGCACGTTCTTCATACCGACGATAGCGATGATGTCGCCCGCTTGTGCGTAATCAAGCTCGTTACGCTCATCAGCTTGCATTTCAACCATACGACCAACACGCTCAGTTTTACCTGTGAACGAGTTAAGGATGGTGTCACCTTTGTTGATCTTACCTGAGTAGATACGTACGAAGGTTAGGGCACCAAAACGGTCATCCATGATCTTGAATGCGAGTGCTTTTAATGGCTCGTCAACAGATACTGTTGCCACTTCGCCTGTTTCATTACCTTCTTCGTCAGTAAGAGGTTGTGGATCAACTTCAACTGGGTTTGGTAGGTAATCAACAACAGCGTCAAGAAGAAGCTGCATACCTTTGTTCTTAAATGCAGAACCACAGTATGTTGGGAAGAAGTCCATTGTACGCGTACCCTTACGGATACAACGCTTGATGTCTTCCATAGATGGCTCTTCGCCGTCCATGTATGCTTCCATTAGATCATCGTCTTGCTCAACAGCAGTTTCGATAAGCATTTCACGGTATTCTTCAACTTGGTCAACCATGTCAGCTGGAACATCTTCAATCTTGTAGTTTTCAGCTTGTCCAGTTTCATCCCATATCCAAGCTTTACGAGTTAGCAGGTCAACAACACCTGAGAACTCATCTTCGATACCGATTGGTAGCACCATCACAAGTGGGTTAGCTGCAAGAACGTCTTGAGTTTGCTTAACAACACGCAAAAAGTCAGCACCCATACGGTCTAACTTGTTGACGAAGATGATACGCGCAACTTCTGATTCGTTTGCATAACGCCAGTTAGTTTCTGATTGTGGTTCAACACCACCAGAACCACAGAATACGCCAACACCGCCATCAAGAACTTTAAGAGAACGATAAACTTCTACGGTGAAGTCAACGTGGCCAGGGGTGTCAATAACGTTGAAACGGTGGTCGTTCCAAAAACAACTAACAGCAGCAGACTGAATGGTAATACCACGCTCAGCTTCCTGTTCCATGAAGTCAGTTGTTGACTCGCCGTCATGAACTTCACCTATCTTATGGATTTTACCGGTAAGCTTAAGGATACGCTCAGTTGTGGTGGTCTTACCCGCGTCAACGTGAGCAAAGATACCAATGTTTCTGTACTTTGATAAATCAGTCATTTTTCTACTCTATTGGAGTTACGTTCTAAAATTCCGCGCAAGTATAGCAATACTTTTCCATTTTTTTTATCGATTTTTATCATTCAATGCGAATTTAAACGAAATATCATGAAAAAATCACGCTTTTACACCTGAATTAATGGTGTTTTATTGCCCGCGAGACCCTGTGCTGTCAGCGTTTAACAAGTTAGCATGTTATTTTTACCTTTTTTTAGCTTAAGCGCATAAATATACTTATGCAGTGCAGGGCATAGGATCTGAAAAGGAATTGACACATCACCAGCTTAAGAACCCGGCAATAATCGTACGGTGGTTTTATTATTATCGTATTGATCCCTAAACTTTATATTGCACAATTAAATGTAAGGGCAAGGCAGGCATGAAGTGTTAACAAGGTGAACGCATTCGCGTAGCGATAACTGATGCAAATGCGTGGTGTCAGTCATAAAGAAGAGCATATAAAGAGGTAAACAAAAATGAAGATTTAGTTGATTTTATTGAAATTAATTGTTTCAGTATCAGGTCTAGTGTTTCGACTTATATTAAAGAATGGATTCAGTACTGAATGAATACTTTTATCTCAATGGGAATTAACGCAGTTAATAGACTGAATTTTAAAAGAAAGTTTATCCTTCTTGCGAGTGTGACATTACTGCCTCTCTTATTCGGTTCGGGAATGATTATGCTGCAACAAAAAGCGGCGGTGAATCATCTTAATGATGAAATTGCTGGAATGTTAGCACTGACGACACTCAGCCATATTGAAACAGCGTATCGCCAAAGTCGAGAGAACGATTGGCAAAATTACCATAATGTACAAGCATTAGCGGGATCATCGCTAGATGCATTAATGGTTGCCCACCAATTTAGCGCCAATGAAACTCGTGTGTTGACGCAGCTTGCAGCTCAATTTAATAGCGAACCTCAAGACAAACCCGCGCTGGCCACTTTGTTAACTAACGCCAAAGAGGACATGTCTGCGCTGTCGGGTGTGGCGCTAGATGGACAATCCAGTGGTTTCTACTTGGCCGAATTGTACATTAAACGTGTCGCACAAACTGCGGAGTACTATTCGTTAGCAACAACCTTATCACAAAGCATTCTACAACAAGGTCGATTTACACCCGACTCTTATACTCAATTGGTGGCGCTTAATGAAAGACTTGCGGAGCAGCAACATTTACTTGAAAAAACCGCTCGACGTCTTTTTAATGTTGTCCCAGAAGGGGAATTACACATCCTAAAAGCATTGCAAGAAGATGCGGTGTTGGCTGTGGATCGTTTTGTGTCATCGATTAACGATAACTTGATTAATCCCGATGAGTTTAGCATTAGTTTGGCAGTGTTTAAGGCTCAATCGAAACGGGTTTATGATGCGCTTGAACTGCTCGATATACAAACCGGTGAGACGCTAACGTCACAATTGCAGGCACGCTTACAGAGTGAACAGTCGCACATGTTATGGTTGATTGTCATCGCAGGCGTTATTGTGTTTAGTAGCATTATGATTTTGCTGTTGATTTATAAAGCCATCATAGAAAAAGTTAATGCCATAGAAGCTTTGACCTCTCGAGTGGCAAAAGGGGATCTCACCGAAGATCTCCCCGTGACAGGCAATGATGAATTAACCGTGATTGCTCAAGCATTTAACCACATGCTAGCCAGTATTCGTTTACTGATCACCGAAGTAAAGCTTGTCAGTGAAGATGTGGTATTAGCCAGTAATAAAATGCAAAGCATGACCTCTGAGGTGGAAAGCACGTTAATCGAGCAACAAGCGCAAACACACAATGTGGCAGAGGCAATTGCAGATATGCTCGAATCGTCAAACGGTGTTGAGCGTTGCACTCACGATGCAAATCAAGTCACCTCAGATGCCCAGATCTCGGTAAAGCATGGTAAAGAAATTATTACCAGTACGGTTGATGGGATTAATAAAATCGCTAGAGAAGTCAGCACTGGTACTGAAGTGATTAACCAGTTGGCTATCCACAGTAGCGAAATAGGCAAAGTCGTTAATGTGATCCGATCCATTGCCGATCAAACTAATTTACTGGCATTAAACGCGGCGATAGAAGCAGCGCGAGCTGGTGAGCAAGGCAGGGGGTTCGCGGTGGTTGCCGACGAAGTAAGAACACTGGCGAGTCGAACTCAAGCCTCCACACAGGAAATTGAAGCAATGATAGAGCAAGTTCAACAAGGCGCAAATCAAGCGGTCAAAGCAATGGAAGCGGGCTCGATACAAGCTAACGAAGGGGTGGAACAAGCAAGCTTAGTGAGCCAAAGCATTGCGACGTTAGCCAGTAATGTTGAAGATATTGTACTGATCAGCCAGCAAATCACTCAAAACATGGTAGAGCAAAGAGAGGTGTCAGCGGCAATGGACAGCCGAACTGATGCCATCAAAACTGGCGCGGACTGTGCCTTAGAAATCTCACAACAAGCCTCTGCTATTGGTCAAGCTTTAGCGAAAGACTCCCAGCGATTGGCGTCGCAAATCGCGGGGTTCAGGTTATAATATCCGCTCAATAAAATGGAAGATAATAAGCTTGTCTTCCATTTTATTGGCACTACTCTCAATGTAAAAAAATATGAAGATTAACGATTAACCATGGCTGATGAATTGGCTGCGGTGACTTGGCAATGTGAGTTGACTGGCCACTTTTTTCATCGCACGGGTTAATTGGGTTAATTGTTCACTTGAGATGGTGTAGGGAGGCATAATATAGATAAGATTTGAGAAGGGCCGTATCCATACTCCCAGATCAACAAATTGCTGTTGAAGCTCGGCGGTGTTTAACGTTGAGCTCATCTCTAATACGCCAACAGCGCCAAGGACGCGCACATCAACTACATGGGTATAGTTAACAGCGTCAGCAAGCTCAGCGCGCAGTTGCGATTCAATATGGGCGACTTGGTTTTGCCACTTTTGTTGGTTGATAAGTTCAAGGCTTGCAATGGCTGCAGTACAGGCTAATGGGTTACCCATAAATGTGGGTCCATGCATGAAAACGCCTGCTGGAGAATCACTGACGCCTTCAGCAACTTCATCACTGCACATTGTTGCAGCTAACGAAATATAACCACCAGTAAGCGCTTTACCTAAGCATAATATGTCAGCCTCAATATTGGCATGTTCATAGCCAAAGAGTTTACCGGTGCGCCCAAATCCTGTGGCAATTTCATCGAGAATGAGCAGTACATCATACTTGTCACATAATTTTCGCAGTGCGCTCAAATACTCTGGGTGGTAAAAGCGCATTCCGCCGGCACCCTGCATAATTGGTTCAATAAGCACTGCAGCGATTTGCTGGTGATTATCTTCGAACATGTTACTGATCGGCAGAAGCTCTTTTGCATCAAAACTTTCAGCAAAACGCGATGTTGGTGCTGGCGCAAACAGTTGCTCTGTAACGAGCTCACCAAACATAGTGTGCATGCCTCCTTCAGGATCGCAGACACTCATGGCAGCAAAGGTATCGCCGTGATAACCGCTTTTCACTGTCAGGATCTTTTGTTTATTGGGCTTATCTCGTCCTTGCCAATATTGCAGCGCCATCTTCATCGCAACTTCTACAGCAATAGAGCCCGAATCTGCGAGAAACACTTTGGTTAGGCGCTCACTTGTCATGTCGACAAGTATTCTTGCTAGCTCGACAGCAGGTCGGTGAGTGAGCCCACCAAACATCACATGACTGAGCTGTGCTGTTTGCTGCTGCATTGCGCTGACAATGTTAGGGTGACTGTAACCATGGACACAGGCCCACCATGAACTTGTGCCATCAATTAATTTCATGCCATTATCTAAAGTGAGTTCAACGCCTTCAGCACTGACAACTCCATAAGCAGGAAGGGGATTATGCATTGATGTGTAAGGATGCCATAGGTGTTCTTTGTCAAAATCGTGATCAATAAAAGGGTTATTCATCTGTTTTTCTGAGTTCATATATTAACCGTTAGTAAATCCACTGGGCTATTCAGCATTGACAGGTTAAGGCTTGTCGGTATGCTAGGCAAGATAAATATTGAGGTTATCGCTCTGAAATTCTCCGTGAATAAAGGAGAACATCATAGGTTTAACTTGCACTACTCGCTACGTTGTGGCGTTTGTTCTTACTGAATCAACGTCACCCAGCGAGAGAGGTAACGCTTGCAATTATAAGCAGGCATAAAGCGACTTTTTGGTTGATGTCTATAGACTGTTAACGGTAAAAATGTCAGCGCGTCGCCAACACCATATCAACATCAAGTACGATTGAGTATAAGCAACAGGAAGGATGAGAAATGTCAGAGGTACCGATGAGAAATAACTGGAAACGTGTGGAGATAGAGGCTCTATTTGCGTTACCGATGAACGATCTGTTGTTTCAAGCTCACAGCGTACATCGCCAAACATTTGATCCTAACGAAGTGCAGATCAGTCGTTTACTCTCGATTAAAACAGGCGCTTGCCCTGAAGATTGCAAATACTGCCCGCAAAGTGCGCGTTATGATACCGGTCTTGAAAAAGAGCGCTTACTCGCAATGGAAACCGTATTAACGGAAGCGCGCAGTGCAAAAGCCGCTGGCGCTTCACGTTTTTGTATGGGCGCTGCGTGGCGTAATCCTAAAGCGCGTGATATGCCCTACCTTAAAACCATGGTTGAAGAAGTGAAATCTTTAGGTATGGAAACGTGCATGACTTTGGGCATGCTCTCTGCGGATCAAGCAAGCGAACTGGCCGATGCTGGGCTGGATTATTACAACCATAACTTAGATACCTCACCTGAGTATTATGGCGATGTGATCACGACGCGAACTTATCAAAACCGGCTCGATACCTTATCCAATGTCCGTGCTTCAGGCATGAAAGTATGCTCCGGCGGTATTGTAGGCATGGGAGAGAAAGCGACCGATAGAGCGGGGCTGCTGCAACAACTTGCCAACTTAGATCAACACCCAGATTCAGTGCCGATTAACATGCTGGTTAAAGTAGAAGGGACTCCGTTTGAAAAGATTGATGATTTAGATCCACTTGAGTTTGTACGCACCATCGCGGTTGCGCGGATCATTATGCCTAAATCTCGTGTGCGTTTGTCCGCTGGTCGCGAAAATATGACTGATGAACTGCAAGCTATGTGCTTTTTTGCTGGTGCTAACTCCATCTTTTATGGCTGCAAACTGTTGACCACACCAAACCCTGAAGAAAATGATGATATGAGTTTATTTAAACGTCTTGGATTGCACCCAGAGCAAGGCGTAGCGGCAACCAAAGAGCAAGATGAAGCGATGCTTGCCAAGGCTGCAGCGCAGCAAGATAAAAAAACAGCGGGTTTTTACGATGCCGGCGCGCTGTAAGCAATCACATTAATGGTAAAATACGTGATTTAACCGCTTCATTTAACATGATCCCGGTAGCAGTAAGATATGCTATCGGGTACTTACCGCCGCGCTAATATTGAGTCATGCCATGTCTGACAGTGCCCAATCAGCCTCTTTGCTCCAGATCAGAGTCGTCAAAACTAATCAATCGTTAGCCAACCAAGGCTTGCTAAGAAAAAGAGTCAGCGTCACGCTTGATGCTACGCAAAAAAAGGGGATTAAAGTTGATGACTTACCTTATATCAACTTTAGCAGTAATGACTATTTAGGTTTATCTAATGCACCCGAAGTGATTGATGCGTTGCATCAAGGCGCGCAGCATTATGGTGTTGGGAGTGGCTCTTCACCGTTAGTGGTTGGCTACACTCAAGCGCATCAACAGTTAGAGCAAGCGCTGTGTGATGCCACCAATCATGAGGCTGCGTTGCTGTTTTGTTCAGGTTTCACAGCCAATCATGCATTGATGAAAACCTTGTTCGATAACACCGATTGTGTGCTCACGGATAAACGAGTACATGCGTCAGTTATTGACGGATTACAAGACAGTGGGGCAATCATCAAGCGATTTATCCACAATGACGTCACATCAGCCAGTCAACAGTTTAAACGATACGCACCGTGCGCTGTGATCACCGAAAGCGTGTTCAGTATGGATGGCGATCTTGCACCTTTGCAGGATTTGTCTGTGCTATGTCAACAACACGGTTCATGGTTGATTGTTGATGACGCTCATGGCTTTGGCGTGATAGGGCAAAAAGGCATGGGCGCTTCAATGTTGTCAGATAACATACATATCGATGCTCAAGTGGTGACTTTTGGTAAAGCGTTAGGCGGACAAGGCGCCGCCATCTTAGGCAGCCAAACGCTCATTGACTATTTGGTGGCTAATGCCAGGCAGTATATTTATTCTACTGCACTGTCGCCCGCCAATGCTGTTGCGGTGACTGCGGCTATTCATCACATCACAGCTGAGCCGCAACTTAACCAGCAATTACAGCGTAATATAGCGATGTTTATCGCTAAGTGTAGCGCAGCAAATATTAAGCTGACAGGATCAACCACTGCTATTCAGCCGATAATTATAGGTGACAATGCAAAGACTTTAGCTGTGGCTAACAGGCTTAAAGCACGGGGTTTTTGGGTTGGTGCAATTCGGCCACCGACCGTACCTCAGGGCAGTGCCAGATTAAGAGTGACCTTAACTGTCGAACATTGCGAAGCGGATATTCAGGCGCTGGTGGACGCGATTTCAGAGGCATTCTTAGCACTGTCATTGCCGGCTCAAACCATTAGTCAACAGGAGCTAACCAGATGAAGCCCAATATGGATCGCGTGGCGCATCGGTTCTCGGCCGCTGCGCCGTTATATCATGCGCATAATGTGCTACAGCGCCGTACGGCCACACACCTTTTATCGACCTTGTCAGCCACTGGACGGGTACTGGATTTAGGCTGCGGCCCAGGCACTGATTTTAGCGCGTTTAGCGGCGTCAAGGAGGTGGTCGGTGTTGATATTGCTCAAGGCATGCTGCGCACTTTTAAACAAAATTTTGCGGGATATGATGCATTATGCGGTGATGCACAAAACTTGCCATTGCAAAGCGCGAGCATCGACACGCTGTACTCTAATATCGCGCTGCAATGGTGCCATCATTTACCCGATGCCATTAACGATATTCACCGCGTGCTTGCTGCCGAGGGTAAGATGTACGCTAGTATCGTCAGTCAGCACAGTTTGGCGCAATTGAGCGATCTTGGTTTGCGGGTCAATCAGTTTCATAGCACTCAAGCCATTAAAGCGTGTTTTAGCGCATCGCAATGGGATCAGCTTGAAATCGACACCCGTGCAATAACGGTACATTTTGACAATTTGAAAGCATTATTACAGTCGATTAAAGGGGTTGGCGCATCAGGCATGTCCGCGGCAGATCAATTATCTCTGCGCCCTAACACACTCAGAGGGCGCGCTGACTGGCAACGCTTACTCAAGCGAGCTGAATTAACCCGTGTAGCAGCAGGGTTACCTTTGACTTATAACATTTGCTTTATTAAAGCAGTAAAATCGCGCTAATTTTTACTATTGGAGAGTGCACATGACGTACTTTATAACAGGCACTGACACTGATTGTGGCAAAACGTTAGTGGCCTGTGCGCTATTAACAGCAGCAAAAGGGGAGAGCGTCGGTTTTAAACCCGTGGCCTCTGGTTGCGAGCAAACAGCGCAAGGCCTGAGAAACCAAGATGCACTGGCTTTGATGGCCGCATCGAGTATTAAATTACCTTACGAAGATGTAAACCCTTTTGCATTTTCCCCCGCTATTGCCCCACATATTGCTGCAGCGGCGCAAAATGTCACATTGTCACCGCACCGCATTGAGGCACAATTGAATATGGGGCAACATTTAGAGGCTGATTTTACGCTAATCGAAGGTGCCGGTGGTTGGCGTTTGCCATTAGGCGAAGGGCGCTATATGTCGGAAGTGGTGCAAGCGATGAAATTACCGGTGATCTTGGTTGTGGGCATGAAGTTAGGCTGCTTGAATCACGCATTATTGACCGTGGAAGCCATTGAGCGTGATGGTGTGGTGATTGCCGGTTGGATTGCCAATCAGGTTGATCCTAGCATGATGAATCAAATGGATAATCTAGCCACTTTACAACACATGATCACCGCACCTTTTTTGGGGCATATTCCTTATTTAGCACATGCGACTGCTCGCGCGGCTGCAGCGCACCTTGACCTCACTTTGCTTGACTCATCGCGCTTAATTCATCGCGCTTAGTTTTGTGATTAGCCCGCCGGTATTGAAACTACCGGCTTTGTGTCTACCATGGTGAACTATTTTGGCAAGATAATGACAGCGATGAGACTTAAGCTCTAAGCGTTATGGCTAAGGCTTTGTACTCCAATCGTATTCCTTACGATGAAGCATTCAGTCACTACTCAGTTTGACAGGCAAACTGACGCGAATAAAAGTAGACTCTGTGAAAACCTTGTCTATTGGCGAATATCACAGCAGTTGAGCAATCGTTAATTCAGTTTAACTTGAAAATCCCAAAATTGGACATATTATGTCTTTAAGCGTGTTTATCAGGATCACGTTAATCCTAAAGGAGCGTAAATGAATCGTATATTTTTACTGATTGCCACTAACATGGCGATTTTATTGGTGGCATCGATTGTGATGTCAATTTTAGGGGTCAATACATCCACCATGGGTGGTTTACTTGTGTTTGCTGCTATTTTTGGTTTTGGCGGGGCATTCATTAGTTTGGCTATCTCGAAGTGGATGGCAAAGAAAACCATGGGCTGTGAAGTTATTACCACTGCCCGAGACAACACCGAGCGTTGGTTAATAGAAACGGTGGCACGTCAAGCTAAGCAGGTTGGGATTAACATGCCAGAAGTGGCTATTTATCAATCAGAAGAGTTCAATGCTTTTGCGACTGGCCCAAGTAAAAACAATGCGTTGGTGGCGGTCAGTAGCGGCCTGCTCTATGGCATGACGCAAGACGAAACAGAAGCGGTGCTGGCACATGAGATCAGCCACGTTGCCAATGGCGACATGGTCACGCTAACATTGATCCAAGGGGTGGTGAATACCTTTGTGATCTTTGCTGCGCGGGTCGTGGCTGGCATTATCGATAATTTCGTTTCCAGCAATGATGAAGAAGGTGAAGGCTTAGGCATGTTTGCGTATATGGGCGTAGTGTTTGTACTCGATATGCTATTTGGTATTTTAGCGTCTATTGTCGTGGCTTATTTTTCACGGATCCGTGAGTATAAAGCGGATGAAGGTGGCGCTCGTTTAGCGGGTAAAGAGAAAATGATTGCCGCATTAGATAGATTAAGGCAAGGTCCAGAAACTGGCGCAATGCCTGCTTCTATGTCAGCACTTGGGATCGCGGGTAAAAAATCAATGGCAGAGCTGATGATGAGTCATCCGCCATTAGAGAAACGCATTGCCGCACTAAAAGCGCAGTAATACGGTCAATAAGCGTGTAAAGCAGCCCAAATATAGGGCTGTTTTTTTATCCATAATATCAACCTCACTGCCCGGTTGACGTTTTCATCTCCACGCCATGAAGCAGAGTTTGAAGGCGCGCACATTTTGCCTTTTTTTACAATGTTATTATTCTCATCCATATCAATTAGCGGCTACGTCATTGAGCGAAGATAAGTCGTAAAAATACTATTGTCAGCAAGATGGAAACGACACTCATTAAATAAAGTTTCCACTATGCGGGCTCTAAATGAGGATAAGCGTGTGAGCAAAAAACAATTATGTGTCGCTTTTTGTGCTGCCATGGCTGCATTAACTTTGATGCCAGCAGCGTTAGCTGAAAGCCAAGAATTAGCAGAAATGCATGCTGAAATGGATGGCTGCGAAGCCTGTCATGAAGAGGGATCGCCTTCTGCCGATGGTGAGTTTGAATTTGAGCAGTGCCAATCTTGCCACGGTACATTAGAAGAAATGGACGCGGTTCATCAACCGCACGAAGGCATGCTGATGTGCGCCGATTGCCATGCACCGCATGAGATGAACGTCGGTGATAAACCAACGTGTGATAGCTGCCATGATGATGGACGCACGGCTGGATCAATATTGAAATAAGCCAATACAGCTAACTTGAAACCAGCGAATGCTGGTTTTTTTGTGTTTCGAGCTTGGGAACAAGTCTGTTTCAATATCGGCTTTAACATTGATTTATGCATTAACTCCCTGAGTATTAGAATTTTTCAGTATTTAATTTGGCTAGTTCGTTTATTATCTTAATCGTGTATTACACTTAATATACAAGGACAGTGACATTAATTAGCATGGAGAGTGAGATGTTTAAGGTTATGCATTGGGTGATGATCACCCGTTCCCAAATATTGGTTGATTTACTCAACACTCGATGGCCGCAACAATTCTTAGTTAAAATTCATAATGTGACCCCCGAGAATATTATTGATAATTTTACTGAAAATAGAGTCAGTTTAGTGATTATCGATCTTTCAAGCGTTGAAATGCAAAAAGCCTACCAAATTCAGAAAAGACTAGAGAAAGAAAGGTCGACTGCTAAAGTGGTTTTCCTTCATTATCCACAACAAGTCGACGCTAAATTTTTAGTTAACCCAACAATGACAGCCGGGGTATTTTATGCCAACGAGTCGTTAGATGTTATTGGTGTTGGGATGGCGAAAATAACCAGCGGGCTAACGTCGATACCTGAAGCATTAACTGAAGTGGATTTAGCTGAAGTTGCTGAAGAAGAAGAGCTTGATACACTGACTATGCGTGAGCGAGAAGTGCTGCAAGTCTTACGTTCAGGTAGCACAAATGTCGATATCGCCAATCAACTGTTTGTCAGTGAAAGTACGATAAAAACCCATTTGTATCGTGCCTTTAGAAAAATAGGCGTTTCTAGTCGCGGTCAAGCGATTGCCTGGGCACAGATGAATATGCACGAAGTGATCCAATGATAAATCGTTAATGTGAGAGCTCATCTATTTGCGTGTTTATGGACACTTTGACAGTTAAAGTCAGTCCGCAGTTAAGCACGCAGCCAGCCTCGCATGATACATGAGCGCCACTGCAGATGACATTAAATGGGCTCATCGCGTATATCCCCTCTTTATTTAACTTCAAAATCCACTGAAAAACCGATTGCACGTTAAAGATGATGACGAGTATTAAACGCGCTTTGTGTACAAAAAACGCACAAAAAAGAGCTTTTAATCCGCGCAGAGATCATGCATATTGAAAAGAAAGGTATACTAACGGATAACTTATTTTTTGAGGAACCCAAAGTGGCCGAAGAAACTATCTTTAGTAAAATTATTCGACGTGAGATCCCCGCCGAGATCTTATTCCAAGATGAGCTAGTAACCGCCTTTAGAGATATTCACGCTCAAGCACCTAGCCACCTGTTAATTATCCCTAACCATATCATTGCGACAGCTAATGACATTAAAGCATCAGATGAAAAGGCACTGGGCAGAATGATGTCTGTTGCAGCCAAGTTAGCACAAGAAGAAGGAATAGCTAAAGAAGGTTATCGTTTGATCATTAACTGCAATGAGCATGCTGGTCAGGAAGTTTTTCATCTGCACATGCATTTGGTCGGAGGCCATGCTCTAGGGCCGATGTTGAGTCAACATCAATGAAAGAATCAGCCGACATGTACCCATTGACGCAAATGGCTAGTCGCTTTGTTGCACAACTGACGCAATGCCAAAAACTACAGCTAAACGTACTTGAGGGCTGCGATAAACACGTACTAATAGCGCTGCCTTATGATCCTCAGCTAATAGGTTACCCAGATACGGGAGTGATCCATGGCGGCGTGATCACCACGCTGATGGATACCGCCAGTGGTTGCGCTGTCGTTTGTTCTATTTTTGATAAGTTTAGATTGTTAGAGATTTCACCAACTTTGGACTTGAGGGTGGATTACATGAAACCTGCAGAGCCGTTTAAGCCGGTTTACTGTTTTGCTCAATGTTATAAATTATCATCGAGTATCGCTTTCACTCGCGCTATCGCTTATCAAGACTCGATTGATGATCCTGTGGCACATGCTGTCGGATCGTTTATGCGGATCAGCCCTGAAATGGTCGGAGACGAATTTCGTCAGGCATTAATGGGAGCGTCTTACCATGACTAATCCCGATGTTAATCAAAGCGATAGACTTGATGTCAAAAGCATTATTCGTAAAGCAACCGAATTGAATGATTTCAGTCACCTGCTGGAGCACGTCCCCTATGCTAAGTTTATTGGTATGGGAGTAGAAAGATTTGGTGATGAACTGATTTTTAAATTACCCGCTAATGATGACAATATTGGTAATCCAGTGTTGCCAGCATTACATGGCGGCGTCATTGCAGGTTTTATGGAAATGTCAGCCATTGTACAACTCATGGTCTTTATGCAAACCAGTAAAGTACCTAAAGTGATTGATTTTTCTATTGATTATTTAAGAGCTGGATACCATAAAGACAGCTTTGCTGAGTGTCAGATCACGCGGCAAGGGCGACGTGTAGCCAATGTGAACATCAACTGCTGGCAAACAAATCGTAAGCGGTTGATAGCCACAGCAAGAGCCCATTTTTTGATTGATTGAGATCTTTTATTTTTATTCGTTAACAGGAGTGTGAACGCGTGTCGCTAGGATGATGAAGTCATACCACTTTCCCTTAGTGCGAGATATAAAGTGGAGACGTCACTATGTAAGAAGTGAATGGGCTTTCCCCCTTTAAAATGCACATCGCTGTGCGTTTAAAGGGGAAATAAAGCGCTCGATAATGGACTGTGAGGAATGAGTATGAAAAAGGTGATAGTAGGTGCATTTATTGTCTTTGCCATGATAGGGTGTGCGCCGCACACGGCGGGGGTGATGGTTGGATCTAAAGGTGAAACACGGATCGATAACAAAGGGTTTGCTAAGGATGTGACACTCCAAAGCGTGATCACTCGTGCTGAAGGCGATATGCTTGAAGGCAGTGCAACAATCATAAACCAATCTTCCACTGACTTACGTTTACAGTACAAGTTCAGTTGGTATGATACCAATGACATGAGCATTGACGACGAAGGGGTGAGTTGGAAGTCAGTAAAACTACATGGTAAACAACGGCTGCAGGTATCTTCTGTTGCGCCAAATACCCAAGCTACGCGTTTCGAATTATACGTAAGGGAAGTCTTTTCGCATTAACAGGTAATAATAATGAGCATAATATTCATAAGACGTCACCTTGAGTGGCGTTTTTTTATGAGAAAGATTCAGGCTTAGCAAGAAGAACGTCATCAACTTGTAAAATTCATGTATAATCAATCCTGCCAAGGGGTGTTAAAGTTTATAAAACAAAAGTAGTGTTTTTATAAGGCGTTAACTGAGATGTTGAAAAACAAACCCTTTGAACCTGATCCGGCTAATACCGGCGTAGGAATGGGCCAAAATTCATTTCCAGATCGCTTCTTTATGTTGCCGGATCTCAAAATTATAATTTGAGGTCCTATGTTTAATCCAAAAGTATATTCTCCTGTTGCGCTAGCAGTCTGTTCAGCGCTATGTTCCTTCCCCACTATCGCTAACGATACCCTCGAGCCCCCAACTGATGAAATGGAAGTGGTGGTGGTTACCTCTGATTTTCGTGGTAGTACATTAGAAAAAACACCGTCGAGTGTGACGATTGTGGATCAACAAAAAATTGAGGATGAAGGCGCGCAGCATTTTGAGGACATCTTAAACTCCATCGCGAATTTCAACTGGTCTGGTGGCAGTTCTCGTCCTAAGTATTTCCAAATTCGTGGTGTTGGTGAGCAAGAAGAGTACCAAGGTGCGCCAAATTCATCAGTAGGCTTTATTGTTGATGATATCGATTTGTCAGGCTTGGGGATGGTCTCTAGCATGTACGATCTACAACAAATAGAAGTGCTGCGAGGCCCACAAGGGACGCAATATGGTGCCAATGCGTTAGCTGGTCTTATCTACCTTAAAAGCAACGATCCTACTGATGTATTTGAGCACGGCGCCGAGGTATCGCTAGGTGATGATAATTTACACACGTTAAGTGGCTTTAGCTCAGGCCCACTGACAGATTCTGGCAAGTTACTATATCGCGTGTCTTTACAGCAACATCAGCAAGATGGTTATCGTAATAACCTCTATTTGGGTCGCAGTGACACGAATAATCGCGACGAATTTACCGGTCGCGCTAAACTACGTTGGTATGCCAGCGATGATGTAGAAATCGATTTAACTTTATTGCATGCCAATTACGATAACGGTTATGACGCATGGACATTAGATAATAATGGCTTTGATACTTTAACTGATGCTCCAGGTGTTGATAAGCAAAAGACCACTGGTAGTTCTTTAAAATTTACCTACACAGGCGCTGAAAAATTTGAGATCACCTCTTTAACGTCGTTTGCCAGCTCTGATACTCGCCATAACTACGATGGCGATTGGGCTAATCCTGATTACTGGGCAAGTAAAACTTGTGCAGAGTATGACTATGAATCGAATGAGATTGGCAGTGCACCGTGTGTATATGATTACACTTGGGATAAAGAAGGCGATAGAACAACTTTCACTCAAGAATTTAGGTTTAGCTCCAATGAGTCTGGGAGGATTTTTTCAGATACTACCGACTGGTTGATTGGCGTTTATGCCATGGATTTGCAAGAAGATAACGATACTGTTGATAGTTACAGCCAGTTATCTGCCGAATACGAAGCGCAAAACTATGCGCTATTTGGGCAATTAGATTCCGATTTAGGCTCTCGTTATGCGCTGTCAGTTGGTTTACGTGTGGAGCGCCGTGATAGTGATTATAGTGATTCAGCAGGCGATGAGTTCGACCCAAGTGAGACGATGTGGGGCGGTCACATTGCGCTGAGTAAAGCGTTAAGTGAAGACCATGAGTCATATATTCGCGTAGCACGCGGGTATAAGGCTGGCGGCTTTAATATGTCACTGCCTGAAGAAGTTGCGGATAAAAAAGAATACGACACTGAAATTCTATATAATTATGAACTGGGCTTAAAGTCGACTTGGTTAGACGGTCAAGCGAACACCAATTTAGCATTGTTCTATATGGATAGACAAGATCAACAAGTTGCTGCATCTCAGCAATCAACGGTACCGGGTCAAGAAGGTAATTTTATCCTGTTCACCGAAAACGCAGGTAGTTCTCATAACTATGGCGCTGAACTCGACGGTAATTGGTATGCAACCGATAATCTAAGCATCTACGGCAGCATAGGTTGGTTAGAAACTGCTTACGGTGACTATGAATCTTACGTTGACGAAGATACTACGGTCGATCTATCTGGTAGAGAGTTAGCCCATTCGCCAAACTTTACCTTCAGTGTTGGCGGAACTTATCGTACTGACTCTGGCTGGTTTGCTAACGTAAATGCCAGCGGAAAGAGCGATTTTTACTATTCAGACAGCAATGAGTCTAAATCAGATGCATACCAGATCTTTAATGCCAAAATAGGCTATGAAGCTGATCTGTGGTCAGCATATCTGTGGGGACGTAACCTCTTTGATGAACAGTATGGTGTTCGTGGATTCTATTTCGAGAATGAGCCTGATCTAGGTTGGGCTAAGAAACAATACATTCGTTATGGCGATCCGCGTCAATTAGGGCTAACTGTCAATATTAAGTTTATGTAGGATCTAACCTTGTGTTTCACTCGCGTTACGTATTATCAATATAAAGGGCATTAAAATGAAGTTAACAGCAGAGATCAGTTGCTACCCGTTACAAGATAACTACCTTGATCCTATTCGATGGTTCATTGGGCGTGTTGACAGTTACCCAAAGATTGAACGTGTCACCAATGCCATGGCAACACAGGTATGCGGAGAGTATGCAGAAGTGATGTCAATGTTGGCCACCGAAATGGAAGCGGCTCACCGTAAATGGGGCAAAGCGGTGTTTGTTTGTAAGTTTATTGGCGGTGAACTTAACTTAAGTCACAGTGAATAGCATAAATGAGTAAGCCATTAAGCCACAGAGTATGATCATGCTTTGTGGCTTTTTTATGCACAGCGTAGGCTTTAAGGAAGAGAACATAAACTATGGTGGATTTTTGGGCGACAGTATTAACCAGTTTTAATACCCTTTTTGGTGAAGCACAAGCGCTTTCAATGTGGGAAGTGATAGCGGTTTGTCTCGCTTTGGCGTATTTAATCTTGGCGATGAAAGGCAGTGTTTGGTGTTGGCCTGCCGCATTAGCGAGTACTGCGATATATATCGTATTATTTTGGAAAGTATCTTTATTAATGGAGTCGGTACTTAACGTCTATTATATGGCGATGGCGGTTTATGGTTATTGGATGTGGAGCAAAGGTGGCCAAGATCATGCTGGTGTCAACATTGTTTCATGGCGATTATCAACCCATCTTAAACTGATTGCGATCACTTTTTTAATCTCCTTAGTGATAGGTCACTTCATGGCAACGCAAACCCACGCATCGTTTCCTTATTTAGATGCCGCGACGTCTTGTTTTGCCGTGATGACGACTTTCCTGGTGGCCAAAAAAGTATTAGAGAATTGGATCTACTGGTTTGTCATCGATAGCGTGTCAATTTATTTGTACATGAGTAAAGGCCTCATGCTGACCTCTGCACTGTTTGTGTTATATGTGATTATGGTGGTGTTTGGCTACTTTATGTGGCGTAAAAAAATGCAGGATCAGCAACATTTGTCAGTCTCTACAGCGGCGAGTGAAGGGTAAGTGAGCTGTTCATTAACACAGACGTTAGCCCCTGGTCTATTACAGGCTGGCGTAACCGAGATCCATGCGATAACCCCGCTAACTGAAGGATTAAGTAACAGTAATTATTACGTGCAAGGCAGGCATTCAAACCCATTAGCGGGAACCAAATGGGTGCTAAGGTTAAACAGTCACGCAAGCTCTGCAATTTGTGATAGACGATCAGAAGTCGAAATTTGGCGCCAAGTAAGCCAAGCCAAACTTGCCCCTAATATCGTCTATATTAGCCCCGATCATCGTTTTTACTTGAGTGAGTATTTAGAGCAAACAGGTACAAAGCGTTGGAGTCAGTTACTTTGTGAGCGCAGTGCCGTCGCCGATGAACAAGCCAGTATATGGCCTGGTGCAGAGCACTTATTACTGAGCTTACTTAATGGATTAAGCGCATTAGCCCCGCCGGCTCACGTGATCACTTTGAGGCAGCAATGGCAGATCTATAATCGTCGTTTAACGGCGATGCAACAGCAGCTACGGAGCAATGATGATCATCCTCTCACATGTCAATGGCAACAACAAATGCATTGTTTGACAGCGCAAAGCGACAATATCAACCGTTTGTTGTTAACTCTTGAGCATTGCTGTATTAGGCAGCAGTTTAGCCATCGAGATCTGAATCCGCAAAATATTTTGCGGATGCAAGACAGGCTCTATTGCATCGATTTTGAGTATGCATGTCGCTCTCATCCACTGTGCGATCTCGCATCAGTGCTTTCAAGTCACGCGTTATCATCATCGCAGCGCGATTGGTTGATTGACCATTACCTATCACAGAATCAAAACCTTAATCAACATGCAAAAGCTGCTGTGCCAGCAGCAATCGACTTATATTGGGTATTTGCTGTGTCTTGGGCTTTACAAATGGCCTTTGATAATATGATGCAAGCTGATCAGGTCAACACCATGGCTACTAACATGCAGCAAGTAGAAACGTATCTACATTGTGCTAAGGAGTATCAAGCGTTAATGCGTGCAGGTTAACCACGCGGAGTCGGTGAGAATTTATTTTACCGCTAACGGCGTTGAGTGCACTCTATAGTGCGAGTAAAAACGGAGTGAAAGATAATACTGCTGATAAAGGTCTATACTGTAAATCATCGAATACAGAGGGCATGCTATGCAACTTACCGGAGTTTATCAAAAGTGTTTAAACGTACTTCATCAGTTTGAAGGGCTCGTCCCTTTAGCGTTGAGGCTTTATCTCGCGCCGGTGTTAATGCAAGCGGGCTATAATAAATTGTCACATTTCAGTGATACAGCCGCTTGGTTCGGTAACCCAGATTGGGGACTGGGGTTACCGTTTCCAGAGTTTATGGTGGTACTGGCTGCAGGCAGTGAGTTTGTTGGCGCGATAATGTTATTGTTAGGCTTGGGTACACGGCTAGTTGCTATTCCCTTGTCATTGACCATGTTAGTGGCAGCCAGTGCAGTACATTGGGAAAATGGCTGGTTAGCGATTGCAGATCCTAACTCATGGTTAGCAAACGAGAATATTTTAGCTTCAGCAGAAAAACTAATGCAAGCAAAAGCCATTTTACAAGAGCACGGAAATTACGAATGGCTAACGAGCTCAGGCAACTTTGTGATCCTTAATAACGGTGTTGAGTTTGCTATTACTTATTTGTTTATGTTGGCGGTACTTATCTTTATGGGCGGTGGCCGTTATACCAGTCTTGATTATTATATAGCGAAGAAAAATGGCATTGCTTAAATGAGACTGAAAACGAAGGTATTAAGCATTGAATGACTTAACCTTCTAATGATGTTCATCTCAACGCGCGACTTTCGTATCCGATCCCACCAAATAGGTGGGATTTTTTATGTAGGCTTGCTACTCTTTGCTCAGGTAAATATTTTTTAGTTAAGGACGCTCCTTTGGATGCACTCACACTGTTATTAACTCGTCAATCATCACCTCGTTTAATTGCTCCCGGGCCTTCAGCTGTACAGTTACAACACATTTTGGATGCGGGGGCACGCGTGCCCGATCATGCCGGTTTAAACCCTTGGGAGTTCATTGTTGCTAGTGGTGAAGGGCTTGATAAGCTTGGTGAATGTTTTGCTAAGGCTGCCACATTAAATGGCGCTGAAACTGAATTGATCACTAAAGCTAAAATGATGCCCACACGTGCACCTATGGTGATCACCGTTGTTGCCAAAGTAAAGCAACATACTAAAGTGCCAGAAATGGAGCAATATTTGGCTGCTGGCTGTGCTGTTATGGCAATGCAGCAAGCGGCATTTGCCCAGGCGCTAGGCGCAATATGGCGCACTGGCGCGTTGGCTTTTGACCGTCATGTACATCAGGCTTTGGCGTTGGCTGAAACCGATCAAATCGTAGGATTTTTGTACATAGGCACCCCCGCGTTAAAAGCGAGTATTAAACCTAACAAAGCAGGCGCTGACTTTACCCGTTATCTCTAGTTTGGCGGTGTAAGCCCTGTTGCAGTGATTGCTCGAGACTCACCATCGGAAAATGCGAATAATAAATGATCAGGAGGCTGAAGTGAACACACCCGAAATGATAGAAAACAGCTTAGTCGGAGAACATATCGTATTAGAGCCATTGCGCCAAGCTCATGCGCCAGCGTTGAGTATTGCGGTATGTGATGGCGAGCTATGGAAACTATGGTTTGCGAAGGTGCCCCATCCTGATCTGATGAATGACTATATTGCTCAAGCATTGTTAGATGAACAAAATGGCGAATCACTGGCGTTTGCAGTGCGCGATCGTCATTCTGGTGAAATAGTTGGCAGTACTCGGATCTATCATTGGCAGCAAGCACATAGACGGCTTAAGATCGGCTATACGTGGTACGCTAAAAGTACCCAACGTACTGGTGTCAATAGCGAGTGTAAATTACTTTTATTAAAGTATGCTTTTGAAACACTAGATGTTATTGCAGTCGCATTTGAAACACACATTGACAATAACGCTTCCCGTAATGCCATAGTGCGCTTAGGGGCTAAACAAGATGGGATCTTACGTCATCATCAACTATTGGCTGACGGTACAATACGAGACACTGTGGTCTATTCGATACTGAATACAGAGTGGCCTGAAGTGAAACGGCATTTAACTAACGGTTTAGTCAACAATACTTAGTCGCTTTGTCTTCGACTGTTTCACTTTCGATAGTGGTACGCTGCTTTAGCTAAAGCATGACTACCGTTGTGATTGATTAACATACATAAAGGAATAATTTTATGTTAGATACATGTATTTTTAAAATAGGGAGTGTAAAAACTGTGTCCTTAAAAGCAGTACCATTGGCACTGGCATTGTTGTCTTTTAATGCGGCAGCGGGCGATGCTGAGAAAGCCTTCAGTCAAGAACTGACAGCGTGCGCTGCTTATTACCAGATAGCTTCAGCAGCAATCGCGTCAATGAATGCTCCACAAATGAAAGCTGTGAGTGAAAGATTGGTGTTGTCTGGACAAAAAGCGATTGAAATTGCAGAAAAGTATCAATCTAAAGCTGCAGTGCAACAAGCGGTGAGTTTAGCGCTGAAACAACATAAAGCACTAGCGCCAAATCCAAAAAGTTTAGCGCCTCTGATGCAAAAGTACAGAGAACCCTGCAAGCTGGCCGTCACTGACCCCAGCAAACGTCTCGATTATTGGTCAATGGCCTCTATGTGATCAAAAGAAAGCGAAAGCGCTCTTTTTTGTAAGATCAACCGTTAAATCCCTGTCTTATGTAGGTACCCGTTGAAGCGCCACTTCGCTGGCGTTTTAATGGATCCTCGCATCGCGCTGACATCGATACAGATGGACTATTTCTTGATAGATACAGCCGTGTGTTGTGTTGAAATCAGACTGAACAAGGTGCCGCTCATGTTTTCATAAGGAGTGTGCATGTTATCAGCATAGTGGCGTTTAACAACGGAGATTAAGCGCAAAATGATCGCAATGAAAGGTTTCTGGTGCGACTTTACGGCGTATTATTGACAATAAAAAGGATGGAGATCCGATGAATTTTTATTTGATCCTGGCAGGTGTACTTACAGGATCCGTGCTGATAGGGCATTTAACATACAGTAAACGGCAATATTTATTACCCATACAACAGGCTGATTTCGATCCTGTTGTTAAAACAGTGATACATTGTTTGTTCCATTACTGTTCGATTTTCATGCTGTTATCAAGCTTAATTCTATTCGCTTGTGGTTTCGAAGCAATATCTTATATGCACAGCTTTGGCATACTGATCTTTATCGCATTAAGTTTTGGCCTATTTGCGATATGGCAGGTGTACATCAGTTTCAGCAGTGAACTGGAAAAGCCGTTGCAGTCTTTATTTCAGTGGTTGTTTTTTACAGCGATCAGCGCATTTACATTAATGGGAGTATTGCCTTAGCAGTGCCAGCGGTTATGCCTCAATGAGAGGCTTTTTGATAATGTCAGTGAATTAACCTAAATGAATTTTCATGTTATATGTAGGTTAATTTATTGACTTTTATCAGATTAACTGTAGTTTACATAATCACTTTATAATGGATGATAAAATGTCTAGGACGACCATGTGATTAACCCTCAACGTTTTTTTACCTCATCTCACGTCATCAATACCGTTAAGCTTATTTATGTCAATGGACGAACCAATGGTGTTTTGACTGTCTAAATTACACGCTCATGTGGCTATCGCGCCACACTAGAGCTGAATTAATACGCAGTGTTACATATTGATTGTTATACCTCTGTGTTCAATTTTTTATTAATGAACTGAGGGTTATTTTGCTAAAGAGAACATAACTATGATAGAAGTCCATGATTTAAAAAAAGAATATAAAATGGGCAATACGTGTGTAAAAGCACTTAATGGCGTCAGTTTTCAAATAAAAAAAAATGAATTCGTGGCAATAATGGGGCCGTCAGGCTCAGGAAAATCCACCTTGATGAATATCATTGGCTGCCTTGATAAGCCCACCAGCGGCGCTTATAAACTCAATGATCAAGCGGTAGAAGAGTTGGATGATGACGCGTTGTCAGCGGTTAGAAATAAAGACATTGGCTTTGTTTTTCAAAGCTTTCATTTGTTGCCACGCTTAACGGCACTACAAAATGTGTTATTACCGTTACGGTTTGCGGCCCAGCCAGAGTCCGATTTACACTATGCTCATCACTTGTTAGCGCGGGTCGGATTAGACGCGCGCCATGATCACCGCCCAAACCAGCTCTCTGGTGGACAAAGACAACGCGTCGCCATCGCCCGCTCTTTAGTTAACAAGCCTGCAATACTGTTGGCAGATGAACCCACGGGTGCACTTGATAGTAAAACCTCAGTCGAGATAATGGCGCTTTTTACTGAATTACATAAAGCGGGACAAACCATCATTTTAGTGACCCACGAAGAAGAGGTTGCCGCATATGCTCAACGCGTTATTCGCATGAGAGATGGAGATATCGTTGAGATTGAACAGAGGCCGACCAATGCAGCTTAAAACGATCATAAATCAGTCAGTTTTTTATCTACTGTTGAGCTACACACCACATTTAGCTGTCGCTAATGAGCCTCCTGCGGCATCGTCGCAATTAGAAAAAAGCGCTCAATTTAAACAAGCATCGCAATTATCACCTTTGCTCTTAACGGGTAAGGTTTCCTCTGTTGTGTCGCAGCCGATCATGGTGCCCAAAGCTGGGGACGCTTGGCATTATCAAATTAAGTGGATGTTACCGGAAGGGAGTATCGCTAAAGCAGGTGAAGTGGTGGTTATTTTTGATAAGAGTGCCATTGCTAATAAAATCGAGCAGTTAGAGGCGAGCTTACTGAGGGTGACAGCGCAAGAGCAAAGTCAATCGATAGAGCTCGATGCGCAGATCTTACAAGCAGAATTTGATTTAAAGCAAGCGAGATTAGAACTGGAGAAAGCGCAGCTGGATGCTGGGATCCCCGCTGATTTTATTGCAGCTAAAGATTATGCCGATAATCAGTTTAATAAACTTAAAGCGATTTCCGAGCTGTCAAAAAAAGTGCAGTCTTTAAAAGAGATTACAGATAGAAGATCGGCATCAATTGCACAACTGCATATCGATAAAACCCGAGCTCAAAGAGAGTTGGAGCAGTCGCTTAAAGGCTTAGAGCAATTAGAGATCACGTCCACTATCAATGGCCCTATTTTATATGGGCGCAATCCTAGGGCGGATAAAAAATTTGCAGTGGGAGACTCGGTGCAAATAGGCAGGCAGGTGGCCACTATTCCAGCGATGGAAGAACTTGAAGTGATTGCTTGGGTCAATGAAGTTGATGTTGATAGGTTGAACATTGGTAATGAAGTCAGTCTGAGATTGGACTCGCAATCAAGTATATCTCTTAATGGTGCCGTTAAAGGCATTGGCCGCCAAGCAACCAAGCAAACAGCTTGGGGAAACAGCAATTGGTTTAGAGTTGAAATAACTTTTTCTAACGATGGCAGAGTGAAGATTATTCCTGGAATGAGTGTATTAGTTGAACCTATTGGGAGTACATCATGAAGAGCACTTTCGTTGCAGTATCCTTGATAAGTACCTTGTTAGTCGGTTGTTCGGACTCGGCTGTCACCCAAGTTGAATCGGGGGTGTTGAACCAGCAGCTCGAAGTCACAGGAGAGCTGGTATCGTCTAATACTGTCAATTTAAAACCGCCTGCTATTCGGCGGGTCTGGCAATATCAAATAAAAATGTTAGCGCCAGAGGGGAGCGATGTTAGTGAAGGCGATCGGGTTGCTCAGCTTGATACTTCAGAACTTGCGCAGCGACTTTCGGTTAAAAGTGCCAATTTAGAAACGACGCAGCAAGATCTCGAAACTTCAAAGTTACGTAATGCTCAAAAGTTGGAAGAGTTAAAGCTTGAACTTGCTGAAGCTTTAATGAATCAAGAGAAAAGCCAACTTAAAGTTGAAATTTCTGATGAAACAGTCTCTGTTATTGACAAGAAAAAATATCAACGCGATGCCATTATTGCGACCGATAGAGTCGGGTTAATCCATAAGAAAATAGAGTTAGAAAGCTTAAGCGCAGATCAAAGAGTCAAGATGCTTGAAGGAGATAAGCAGAAATTTGCACTGGAAGTCGCAGCACTACAAAAAGGCATTCAATCGCTTACTCTTATTGCGCCGCGCAGTGGCATGGTGGTATATGGCAATGATCAACAAGGCAATAAAGTCGCTGAGGGTCAGAGTGTGTTTAATGGCGATACCTTATTGAGTATTCCAGATCTTAAGCATATGCAAGTGAACATGACTATTCCTGAAGTTGAGGCCGGCAGAGTGAAAGTCGGGCAAAAGCTAAAAATTAGGTTAGATGCCAACCCTGAACGAAGCTTTAACGGCGAAATAAAAGAGCTAGGCGCCGTATTTAGAGTTAAGAATCAAGATGTACCTTTGGTTATATTTGATGCTGTAGCCAGTATAAACGATGCTGATGCTCAATTGATGAGACCGGGGATGACGGCAAAAATTAGCATTGATATCGCCAATAATGATGAGCAATTGCTGTTATCGCTCGATGCTGTCCATTATGAGCGTGGCAATGCTTACGTCTACACACCGGGCTTATTTAGTAACAGCAAACAGTTTGTATCGCTTGGCGCAATGGGTAAAGAGCAGGTTGTCATTGCATCAGGTTTAAACGAAGGCGATGAGGTGTTACTGCCATGAATGATATATTGAAAAATAAACGCACAGTGCTAGGTGTCACGCTAAGTAGTTTGCTACTGATTGCCACAACGGGATGCAGCCAACAAAAAAGTGATGGTGTATTGACACTTGAAATAGCCGCGTCTGATTTTAAAGTTGATATTCCAGCCTCTGGAGAACTTGAAGCGGCTAATTCAACGACGGTTACGGTTCCGTCAGGGCTGCGAGGACCGCAGTCATTAGCTTGGATCATGGATAATTTTAGCAATGTAAAAGCCGGTGATGTGGTTGCTACCATGGATTCCACAAGAGAAAGCTATTATTTGGCAATGGAGAAGCTTGATTTCGATCGCTTAAGCTTAGACAGTCAGATCCAGACAGAGAAAGATAAAACCATTGATAAGGCGCTGACAACGGACACCAAGCTGACAGGGGAGGAGCGTGAGCTAGCAGATCGCTTTTTTAGTGAGGATGAGCGCGTTTATACCAAGATGGATATTATTGATCAAATGCGCAACCAAGATTACTTAGAAGCTAAAATGACCTTCTATGACTGGGGGATCGGACAACATGCTTCACAGGCAAATGCAGAGCAAGAGTTAATTAAGCTCAAACAAAAGGGCCATAAAGCCAAAATGTCACGCTACTCTAATAATCTTAATCAAATGGAGATTATTGCGCCTCACGATGGTATTTTTGTAGCTCAAGCGGGCTGGAATGGAGTGCCACCCGTTGCCGGCGATATGATGTGGTCTGGCATGGCCATTGGTACGCTACCTGACACCTCAAAAATGCAGGCAAAGCTGTATGTATTGGAATCTGAAGCATTAGGACTCGCCATCGGTAAACCGGTGACCTTGTATCTTGATGCTTATCCAGATCTACCGATTATTGGTGAAGTATCTCAATTAGATGCCTTGTCTAAAGCGAAAGAGAAAGACAGTCCTGTTAATTACTTTGAATTAACAGTCAGCATCGACAAAACCCTTGTTCAGATCATGCAACCGGGAAGACAAGTCAACGCCAATGTGCATGCCCTTGATCTTCAAAACGTGATTACAGTACCGAATCAAGCGTTATTTCAAAAATCCGGTGAATACTGGGTCTATTTAAAAACGTCTGCTGGATTTATTAAACAAAAAGTACAACCGGGCAATCGCAGCTTAAATCGTACTGTTATTAAAGATGGACTGGTACAAGGCGACACAATTGCCTTAACAACACCACCGAAAAGGAATCGAGTATGACCGATAACAGATCAACGGCATCTTCAGTGAGCCTATCGATATACTTAGACGGTATAAAGCAAGCATTTGATGAAATGCGCCATCACAAGTTGCGCACATTGCTTACTCTTCTCTGTATGATTTTTGGTGTCGGTGCCGTCATTGCTATGCTCAGTGTCGGTGAAGGTGCGGAGCGCGAAGCACTAAAAATGATTGAATCAATGGGGGTGAATAATCTTGTTGTTAACGCCAGAACAGCTGAGGGAGAAGCATTAAAATCAGTTCGTGAACATAGTGTTGGCCTAAGCCTTAGAGATATTGACAGTGCAATAGATACATTACCTTTTGTTGAAAATTGGAGCGCAGAAAAGAACGTTAAAGTCTTCAGCTTGTTTAGCCTTAAAGGCCGCAGTGACGCAAAGGTCTTAGGTGTTACACCAAGTTATTTCGATTTGAGTGCTTTAGATTTAGGCGAGGGGCGCAGGCTGAACCAAACAGACGAATCGCACTTTCAGCAAGTGACCGTTCTCGGCCCTGAAGCTGCTCAAAGCCTGTTCCCGCAAGGTAATGCTATTGGCAGTTTAGTTAAAGTGAATCATCAATGGTTCACGGTTGTGGGGGTGTTATCTGAAAAAGAGGGCACCAAGTCAACGATCCAAGGCGTTAAGTTAGGTGGCGAGCGTAATCAGGTTTTTATCCCACTGAGCACAGCACTGAAAAAGATGCAATTTAAGCACTTAGAAGATGAATTAGATTCTTTTAAACTCGCACTGGTCGATGGTGTCGATCCGACTTTAGCCTCCAAAAGTTTACAGCATCTGTTGAATCGTCGTCATGGCGGTGAAAAAGATTTTGATATTGTGGTGCCTGCCGATCTACTGGCACAACACCAAAAAACGCAGCAGATCTTCAACATTGTTATGGCCTGTGTGGCGGGGATCTCATTATTAGTGGGCGGCATTGGTATTATGAATATTATGCTAGCCACTATTTTGGAAAGAACCGGCGAAATTGGTCTTTTAAGAGCGTTAGGTGCTAAACGAAAGGACATTGCGCGGCAATTTTTAATTGAAAGTGTTGCTATTTCAGCCACTGGTGGAGTGATAGGGATCGGTGTGGGCTTGTTAATGGCATTGGTGATCGCATCTGCGGCGGGTTGGCCGGTAGCTTGGTCGCCCTTTTCCATTGTATTGTCGTTAGGCGTGTGCATGACCATTGGTGTTGGTTTTGGTTTGTATCCGGCTAAAAAAGCGGCCAAACTTGATCCTATTATTGCTTTGCAGCGCGATTAGCATCGTACAAACGACCTATTTGCGTCAGTGCCGTTCCACTTCGCACTGACGCAACGCACGCCTTCTTTAACGACATGGATGCCGTTATCTCAATGTGCTGCCATTGCTGATCCACCTACTAACCAATCGATGGTTTTGCAGCGCAATCATTAAGCCTCCTCGCTGTGCGATAAATCACGCTCCTTCATTCTTGTTATAAAATTACGGTAGTGATCATAAAAGTTAGAAATATAATATGTAATTAGTCATTATGAGACGTCATTCACCTTTTTACGTTTTTTAGTTACAAGACCGATAACGAAGTGTGACCCTGAACGCGGAATATTCACAAGTAAACCTCTACTATGCCTCCATCCAATTATTTAACGGTTTAATGTTTGTGATGACAGGTTCTTTAACCCCAGTTATAACAGTGAAAAAAGGCCTTAACGTGCCCATTGCCGGTGAGCCTAAACACGTTATTGACACAGTAAAACCTTGTTCCCATGTGGCCCTGTTAGGGGAAGAATACATAGGATTAAAGCCGACGATGTGGGTGGAAGTCGGTGATAAAGTCCGTAAAGGCCAAGTGCTTTTTGAAGATAAGAGAAACGTGGGCGTTAAATACACAGCCCCCGCCAGTGGTAAGATCACCGCTATTTATCGTGGCGAACGTCGACGATTTCAATCAATCGTGATTGAGTGTGATCATGCTGAAGCGATAAATTTCGCAAGCGCGGCTCAGATCCACACATTAACGCGTCAACAAGTTCAGTCTAAATTGGTCGACAGCGGACTATGGACCGCACTGCGCACAAGACCGTTCTCAAGAGTGCCAGCATTAAATACAGTTCCAGCAGGTATTTTTGTTAGCGCAATGGACACCAATCCACTGGCAGGCGATCCGCGAGTGGTGATTGCAGAGCAAGCTGAGGCCTTTGCGGCAGGGTTAAATGTGCTCGGAGCGCTGACAGATGCAAAGGTGCACCTTTGCCAAGAGCCTGGTACATCGTTGCCTGGCAGTGACTTACCCCATGTTAAGACACACCTTTTCAATGGTGTGCATCCAGCCGGTCTGGTTGGCACGCATATTCACTTTATTTTACCTGCCAGTCTTGAGCGCCCAGTATGGCATTTGGGTTATCAAGATGTGATTGCCTATGGAAAACTGTTTCTAACCGGCGAGATCTACACGGATCGAGTGGTGTCTTTAGCGGGGCCGGACGTGATAAAGCCAAGACTTATTCGAGTCCAAAGCGGCACGCGGTTGTCTGACGTTGTTGCTGGTGAGCTTAGAGCCGGTCATTCACGGGTAGTATCAGGCTCGGTGCTAAGTGGGCATACAGCCAGCGGTCCACACGATTTCCTCGGGCGTTTTCATCATCAAATTACGGTCTTGCAAGAGGATGCTAAGCATCATGTGTTGCCTTGGGTGCGGGGTGGCTCGAACAAGTTTTCGATTACTCGAGCGGTGACATCGCGACTAAAAGGTGCCAAGCAGCGTTTTGATTTTACCACGCATACCGGTGGCTCTGCGCGCGCGATGATGGCATTTGGTCAACTCGATCGCGTGATGCCGCTGGATATCTTACCGACCTTATTAGTCAGAGACTTAGTGGTGCGTGACACCGATGAGGCGCAGCAGCTTGGTGCATTAGAGCTTGATGAAGAAGACTTGGCGCTGTGTACATTTGTGTGCCCAGGTAAGTATGACTTCGGTAAAGAGCTGCGGGCTTGTTTAGAGATTATTGAGAGGGAAGGGTAATGAGTCAACAGGGTAAAACGCCTGATATCCAAGAAGATTACTACGCGCCAGGCAGTTCAGTGAAAGGCTATTTAAGCTCTTTGCTGGTAGCTCATGGTCGCAGTACGCAAGGTAAAGTCCATATTCGCGACGCTATTGATGTGAAACGCACCATGACCATTGTTGGCTTGTGCTTATTGCCAGCTATTGTGTTTGGTATGTATAACATTGGCCTACAAGCACAAATAGCCGTGGCGTCAGGTTTAACAACTGCTGATGTTTGGCAGCTAGCGATGTTTAACTTTTTTGTTGGTAGCCTGAGTGAGCAAACCGGTATGGCGGGTTTATTTGCTTATGGTTTGAGCTTTTATGCACCCATTTACCTCACTGCGCTATCTGTGTGCCTATTTTGGGAAATGGTATTTGCCAAGGTGCGTGGCCAAGAGTTGCACGAAGGCTTCTTTGTGACCGCATTATTGTTCACCCTGATTTTGCCAGTATCAACACCGCTATGGCTGGTGGCGATGGGCATTACTTTTGGCGTGATCATGGCAAAAGAAGTGTTTGGTGGTATGGGCTATAACTTTTTAAACCCTGCGCTAGCCGCGTTAGCCTTTATCTACTTTGCTTATCCATCACAAGTAACAGCGGTAAGCCAGTTAGTGGCGGTTGACGGATTTTCTGGCGCCACTACCTTAATGCAAACGGCAGCGGGCAAGGTCAGTTTTGCTGATTACGCTTGGTTTAATGCCTTTAGCGACCCTAACTGGTGGAACGCGCTCTTTGGTTTTAGCGTGGGCGCGATGGGTGAAACCAGTACGTTGGCATTGTTGATTGGTGGTGGCTTCCTTATTCTTAGCCGTTTAGCTGATTGGCGCATTGTGGCTGGCGTGCTGTTTGGCATGATGTTAACCGCCACATTGTTCAATGTGATTGGTTCAAGCAAAAACGATATGTTCGCTATGCCTTGGACATGGCACTTAGTCACCGGGGGATTTGCCTTGGGTATGATGTTTATGGCAACCGATCCGGTCACCACGTCATACACCCGTAAAGGCAAAGTGGCTTACGGCTTGTTGATTGGTTTTATGACTGTACTTATCCGTGTTGTTAACCCAAAAATGCCAGAGGGCATCATGCTGGCGATTTTATTTGCCAACCTATGGGCACCTATTTTCGATTACCTCGTGGCCAAAGCAAACATCAAGCGGAGACTAAAGCGCCATGGCAATTAAGAAAGACTCTTTTCTAGGCACCATGATTTTCACGGTGATCTTATGTTTACTGTGCTCATTTATGATCACAGGCACGGCAGAAGTTCTAAAAGAACGAAAGTTAGTTAAGAAACGCACAGAATTAATGCGTAATGTACTGATCGCTGCCAATGTTGATTTTAATGAGCAAACCGACTTAGCCGCGTTGTTTGCAAAGGACGTTAAGCCCTTACTTATTACACTGAAGAGCGGTGAGGTGGTCAATGGCGATAGTGTGATGGACTTTGACTCACGTATGGCATCAATCAACCCTGACAGCTCTATCAAGCTTAAAAGAAAGCAAGATAAAGCCAAGATCAAAACCCGTGCAAATCAAGTGCGTGTGTTTAAAGTCTTTGACGATAGCGGCAAGTTAACCAGCGTAGTATTACCGATTTACGGCAAAGGTCTCTGGTCGATGTTGTATGGTTTTGTCGCCTTAAAAGCGGATTTTAATACCATTGAGAATGTGGTGTTTTATGAGCACGGTGAAACCCCGGGCATTGGTGACTTTCTTAACGATACTCAGTGGACTGCTCAATGGCATGGCAAGCAGATCTTTAACTCGCAAGGCAAAGTTGCTTTTAAAGTGGTTAAAGGTGGCGCGAAAGCAGGCGATATTCACGGTATTGATGCGGTCAGTGGCGCAACCATGACAGGACGCGGCGTGCAGCGCTCGATTCAGTTCTGGTTTGGTCATGACGGCTTTGAAGTTTTCATCAAAAAATTAAAAGCCTCGGAGGTATAACGGATGAGTACTCAATCTATTTCGACTCGCGAAATGCTAACAGGGCCCATTTTTGCCAATAACCCAGTAGCAATGCAGGTGTTGGGTGTTTGCTCGGCGTTGGCGGTCAGTAACTCAATGCAGACCGCATTGGTGATGACCCTTGCAGTGACGTTTGTTCTTGTGTTCTCAAATTTGATTATTTCAAGCATACGCTCACTTATTCCAAATAGCGTGCGTATTATCGCGCAAATGACCGTGATTGCATCACTGGTGATTGTGGTCGATATGGTGCTACAAGATGTGGCGTATGAACTATCACGTCAGTTATCGGTATTTGTAGGCTTGATTATTACTAACTGTATCATTATGGGCCGCGCAGAAGCATTCGCCATGAAAAACCCACCGCATTTAGCTGTAGTTGATGCCGTCGGTAACGCCTTAGGTTATGGCGTCATTCTGCTGGGAGTGGCGTTTGTGCGTGAACTGTTCGGTAGCGGCACACTCTTTGGTCATGAAATCCTAAAAACGGTTGAGAATGGCGGTTGGTATCTAACTAATGACATGTTCAAGTTACCACCGAGTGCCTTCTTCTTAATTGGCTTAATGATTTGGTCAATTAACGTCATCCAACGTAAGCGAGGCTAACACGCTATGCAGCACTATATTAATTTGTTTATACAGGCCGCGTTTATCGACAACATGGCGTTGTCGTTCTTCATGGGCATGTGTACGTTCTTAGCGGTCTCAAAAAAGGTCTCAACCTCTTTTGGTCTTGGTATCGCTGTTATCGTGGTCATGACCTTAGCTGTGCCACTTAACCAATTGATCTACACAAATATCCTAGCGCCAGGTGCACTTGCTTGGGCGGGTTACCCTGCATTGGATTTAAGCTATCTGCAGCTTATTACCTTTATTGGAGTGATCGCAGCTTTAGTGCAAATTTTGGAAATGTTTTTAGATAAATACATCCCAGCTCTGTATGACTCATTAGGTATTTTCTTACCTTTGCTAACGGTTAACTGTGCGATTTTCGCGGGCGTTATCTTTATGGCCAACCGCGATTATAACCTTGCCGAGTCGACGGTATTTGCAATGGGCTCAGGCTTTGGTTGGGCGATGGCGATTGTCATGCTAGCGGGTCTACGTGAGCGAATGAAGTTCCATGCTATTGCTGAAGGTTTGCAAGGGATCGGTATTGTATTTATTACGACGGGCCTGATGGCGTTAGGTTTTATGGCTTTCTCCGGTATTTCTATTTAAGGCTTTTTGCATGTTAAACCTTAATGAAAACGAATTAAATAAAAGGTAGATCCGATGGAAATGGCAATTGGGATCGGTATGTTCACCTTGGTGGTGAGCGTATTAGTTATGGTGATTTTATTCGCCAAGAGCAAACTGGTGTCGACGGGTGATGTGAATATCCGTATTAACGACGACACTGAAAAAAGTATTTCGACCCAAGCGGGTGATAAGTTATTAGGCGCGTTAGCGGGCAAGAATATTTTTATTCCATCAGCCTGTGGCGGTGGGGGCACATGTGGTCAATGTCGCGTTAAAGTCAAATCTGGTGGCGGCGAGATCTTAGCGACAGAGCGTGATCATATTAATAAGAAAGAAGCCAAAGAAGGGTGTCGCTTAGCGTGTCAGGTATCGGTGAAAACCGATATGGAACTTGAAGTTGAAGAAGAGATCTTCGGCGTTAAAAAGTGGCAATGTGAGGTGATATCTAACCATAACCAGGCAACCTTTATTAAAGAGTTACTGCTTAAATTACCTGAAGGTGAGGACGTACTGTTTAAAGCCGGTGGTTATATTCAGATTGAAGCGCCAGCTCATGAAGTCAAATATGCAGATTTTGATATTCCTGCACAGTACCGTGACGATTGGGAAAAGTACGATCTTTTCAAGTTAGTGTCAAAAGTTGACGACGACGTACTGCGGGCATACTCAATGGCGAACTATCCTGATGAGAAAGGCCGCATTATGCTAAACGTACGTATTGCAACGCCGCCAAGCGACAATATTGCCCCGGGTAAGATGTCATCGTACATTTTTAATCTAAAAGCGGGCGATAAAGTCACGATTTCTGGCCCATTTGGGGAATTCTTTGTTAAAGAAACTGACGCTGAAATGGTGTTTATTGGTGGTGGTGCCGGTATGGCGCCAATGCGTTCACATATCTTTAATCAGCTTAAAGGGGTTAAAACCCAGCGTAAGATGAGCTTCTGGTACGGCGCGCGTTCGACTCGCGAAGTCTTCTATCAAGCAGACTTTGATACGTTAGCGGCGGAAAACGACAATTTTGTTTGGCATGTGGCATTGTCTGATCCGTTGCCGGAAGATAACTGGGACGGCTACACAGGCTTTATTCATAATGTGTTATTTGAGCACTATTTGCGCGATCATAAAGCGCCTGAAGACTGTGAGTTCTATATGTGTGGCCCACCGATAATGAACGCGTCGGTCATTGGAATGCTAGAAAGTCTTGGTGTTGAAGCTGAGAACATTTTGTTAGATGACTTTGGTGACTAAACATCAGCATTGATAGCTCATTATTATGATCAAACGCAGCGATTAGCTGCGTTTTTTATGTCTATTGGCACCATGCACAGGCAGCCTTTAGGCACACATTATTTAAAAGCAGAGTAAGTCTGTCAGTATTAAGCCGTATTTCTTTGGATTAATTTGACCGGTACCATCATTTTCACTCGATCAGTATTGTGGCTAGCGATTTGTTCGATAATGATCTTCACAGATTCTCGAGCTAAACGCTGGAAATCTTGACGAAATGTGGTGAGTTGATAATTAAGCCATTGCGTTTGTGGAATGTTATCAAACCCGATCACTTTTAAATCTTGTGGGATAGTCAGGCCGAACTCAAGACGCGCAACATCCATTACCGCCATAGCGAGGTTGTCTGTGGCACAAAATACCGCCTGTGGGCAGTGCTCGCCAGTGAGCATATCGCGAATGGGATCAAGCGCGCTGGCATAGTCATAGGTCGCTTCAATAATACGCGGGCTGCATCCTGTTAACGCTTTAAATTCATTGATGAAACCACTTTGACGCTCGTCATTGGTGAGCGTGGGAACATCACCGGTGAGATACACCACTTGGGTGGCTTTGTGTTGATGCAACAGTTGCGCTGCTTGTTGTCCCGCTTCATAGTTATCGCTGATCACATAGCTACTTTTAGTCCCTTCAACCACGCGAGCATATTGAATAATAGGGATATTAAACTCTTCACACTCTTCGTAAAGCGATGTGTTTAATGTTGCTGACGCTGCTATGACGGCATCCACACGGTATTGAAAAATATTGGGGACAGAATAATCATCATTAACATCAACTTGCCAAGGAATAAGCACCGCGGCGTAGCCGTTTTGTTGTAACTCTGTTGAAATTAGTTGAAGGGTCTGCATATGAATAGGGTAGTCAGCATCAGGGAAGACTAAGCCAACTAATTTTGATTCGTTGGTGGTTAAGCTACGTGCAAATGCATTAGGGCGATAATTCAGCGACTTTGCGGCGGCGAAGACTTTCTGCTTGGTTTTATCTGACACAGAGCTGCCAGGCACAAACACACGAGACACCGTTGACTGAGACACTCCTGCCAATTTGGCAACATCCTTTGAAGTGCTTGTGGGTTTTAAAGGGCTCATTTTCAATCTCTCTTACGTGATATTACCCGCGGCAGAATAACACGAATGGGTACGCATTCACAAAGTGATATTAAGCGACAGCCACAACACAAGCTGCGCAGCCTTCCCTGGCTGTGGCCTCTTTTATTTAAAAATAGTAGCGGATCCCAGCCGCAAACTGATTGTCATTAGTTTGGTAATGGCTGCCGGCAGATCTATCATTGCCATTATCAAACTGATACTCAGCCCACACTAAAAAGGTATTTTTACTGAAATGGTACTCTAATCCTGGGATGATCCGCTGACGTTTATAACCATTTGCGTGATGACCGGTATCGGTTAAGTAGTTAATATTAAAAGTGGGTCGTAGACCACTGTCAAAATGATAGTAACTGTAAAATTCAATACCACGATGATCATAGAATTCAGCTTGGTTGCCCGTTTCCCACTTTGAGCCTTGGCTATAGGTAAAACCAATAAAGAGATCCTCAAGGCTGTATTTAATGCCTAAAAGCGTAATACGCTGGGTGTCCCCATTTTGAACATACTTGACACCCGAGTCGACGGCCTCAATATCATTTTGATGGTAAGCTAAGCCGACGGTGAGATGATCGCTAAATTGGTACAGTGTTGATGCGCCCAACCCATTTTTTAACATGGCTGTTTTACCCTTGGCGAGCCCAACATCTTCACGCGTCATTTGGTAGGTAAAACCGTATTTCCAGTTATCGTTGATGTTATTGCGGTAGGTGATAGAATTTTCTGCGCGCCCTGTGCCAGAGGCTATTCCCCAGTCAGAGAGGCTATAATAACCTGAGCCGCGAGAGCCAAACACCCGTCCCATGTCGGTAAACCAAGCGACATCATAAAACGTTGACCACTGTTTAGTTCCGACGGCAATGGTACCGTATTTGTCATGTTTGACGCCGCCATAGAGTAGGCGGTCGTAAATGCTACTGCCATTGGCTCCAGAGTCATAGGCCCATTCGACGTGGCCAAACCCTGACCAGCCGCGATCTAGCGTGATCAGTCCCTGTAGACCAAAACGAGAACTACCACTATTCCATTCACCATTATGATCGCCCCCCTTGTCGTGGTAGCGAATGTCAAAGCGACCATCCACAATTAAACTACTGCCCTCATCATTGGTATAAGTTAATGCCGCTAAGGCCGGGGTTGACGTTAAGCTCATTAGGATAAGCGTTGAAATAATTGACTTATTCATAGCTGCTCTCTTTATTCGGGCAACAGAAAGCCACCGGCCTTCCACCCGTTATTGATTATTCAGCAGGTGCCTCATTTCAGAGGCACTTAATTGGAGGTCGTGTTGGTTAATACACGTTGAGTAAACGCTATAATGTTGGGTTTAAAATGGAGGCGGTTCGTTCGAAGACATCTAAGCCTTGTTGTTTTAGCCAATAAGGTAAGTCGATCAGTACCCAGTTTTCAGATAGTTTATCGCCATCACGATAATACACATCCACCACTTGCATATCTGCACGCACTTCACCACCGGTCATGCCGAGGAACCCACCCGTTGGAGTATTTGAGAGGTTAGGCCAGCCAAAGAAGCAGGCAAAATTACCTTCTGCAAATCGGCAGACATGGCCATTAAACTTCTTTCCACTTAGGTTATTACGAAAGGGCAACTGATGTTGTTGCTGGTAACGAGGGATAGTATAAGAGGCGCCAATGCCACAGGGGCCATACCAAATCATATCGGTTGACCAGCTCTTGGCGAGCACTTCAGGGGGACAACCCATTGCGCCGCTGTCATTTAATGCGGACAGATCATCAACCATTTTATTCACAAGCGCTAGCGTTGCGACGCCTTCTTCAGGGGCTGCATCCTCAAATAGCAAGCCGTCATGATGACGAGGCCCAGGATAGACAAAGTGCTTTCCGGTCGATGGTGGCAAAGGATAGCAACCGGCTTGATCCATCATGCCCAGAAGATCGAGAAATAAACCTGTTTTGGTGATTTTCCCATCAACCACACAGTTAAATTCGGCATAACGCACGCTCATTATTTTTCCTGTGGGACGCATGCCTAAATATTGCGTGTCAAATAATCCCATGAAGTGCCCCATACTCATCACCCAGATCTCATCAGGGTTGATTTCGTTATTGCCACCGATAAAAATATCTTGTCGGCGCTGCATGCGGGTCAGTGATTTCATCATCGGGATCCAAAACACGTCTGCGGCTGCTTGAGCGCCGCTCTGTTCGCGAAATGGGTACACGCCTCGCCATAAGTAATCGGCAGATGTGTGGGCTTTTAATACGTCAGCAACGGTATCGTGCGTTGCGGTTTCCATGGCAGTGAAATATTGACGTACAACGCTTTTAGCTTCTTGATATTTAGACATAATCAGTTCTCTTTTTATTATTTAGTTAATGACTTAATTTGGATTCTATAACGGTTTAATCACCGATTTTTTGAGCGTGAATGATTGTTTATCCATTGTTAGGTTTACGGTTTTTATCGAAGATCCCGCCTTTTAGGGTTTCCGGTAGAGAGAGCCACAATAGTCCTGCCACAATCCATACAATAGGGGAGCCCCACATGGCAGTCGCGAGATCGGTACGGGCTTGGATGAAGACCAGTACCATCGGCGCCCACATGCCGATAATCCGCCCACCGTGGAACAAGGCGGCGCCAAAACTTCGTAAGTGCGCAGGGAATAACTCAGAGAAGTAGCCGCCCCATACCGCCGACGCCGAGAGCCCGAAGTTGTAAATAAGCCCCAATAATGCAAGCAGATTCAAGCTACCGAAGGTGACATCGCTAGGCGCGACAAAAAATACTGAGGCCATTATCCCCGCGAGGATGAAACCAAATGCATTGACCTTACGGCCATACTTGTCTGCAATCGCTCCCCAAACCCAAGCGCCGAATAAAGACCCAAATGCTGAGATAGAAAAAATGACACCAATCGTTGCCCCGTCAAACTGGCGGATTTCTTTGAGGTAAGTCGTGACAAAACCAGAGAAAAATTGATAACCGTAGAAGTTAAGCCCAGCAAGTAATAAGCAGGTGATGGTGATTTTACGGTATGGTGCGCTGAGCATTTCGGCCCAAGAGCCTTTCTTTGCAGGGGTGTTGGATGTTTCTGCCGCCGCTTGGCTTTCTTCACCGTAGGCGATGACTTTCTTGTCACTGGGCAATACAAAGACCATGATCACAGCGGCCACAAGAGGTGGGATCCCGCCAATCCACATGAGGCTCTGCCAAGGGGCATCAATGCTGGTTATGAAGGCGGCATAAGCGCCCATTACCATCAACGCTACAGAGAACATCGAAGAGGCAAAGGCGGTTAGCTTACCGCGAACAGAAGGCGTAAATAACCCGATCATCAGGCTAACCGCTACGGTAAAATAGCCCCCCAATGAGATCCCGATAATAAAGCGCATTGCCGCCCACATGGCGTAATCAGTAAACATCATATTGATGATCGTCGCACCTCCGTTTAAAGCGGTGATGGCAATCAACGTGGACTTTTTACCAAAATGAGAAGCAACCCAAGCACAGCTTAAGGCACCGATAAGTGCACCAATGGACTGCCAAGTGTAAAACTGAGCGGTTTCAGCAAGACTAATCCCCTCATATGCATCAACAATATAAGGGCGTACGTAGTCAATGATGACGAAATTATAGCAGTAGAAAAAATACCCAACTAAAATCGCAAGGTACGCAATGACTCTTTGAATAATAGGAACTTCACTCATATGTTTTTTAGTGGTCATAATTTAAAACCTTTATTTTTATGTATTTATTTATACTTTTAGTGTTGGTTTATATTCTTGTCTTGTTATTTTTTTACACTCAAATCTTCACTTCGAGGCAGATGATAATTTTTTTCAAGGCTATCAAACTGTGATCAAAATCAAACTATTGATGAATACGTACCCATTGTTGATGTTTTAGTGATCTAGATCTCATTTCTGGCGCTAATGAGTTGCCATGAGTTCTTTGCGGCTTTCTTTGGTGATCTAGATCACGATTTCAAGGGTGACTTGAAGAGGTTTATGGGTTTTTGAGTCATATTAGCATTGAATTATGCAGGTTAATCATCAGCGGGAACCCCAAAATGGTTACGTACACAAGTTACATGATTATTGCTTTTTATGTCATTGCAACGCTATTTATCAGCTACTTAGTCAATAAGCGCGACACGGCTGGGAGTGATTTTTCGACCGGAGGAAAGACATTCGGTTGGTTTACAGTCGGAGTGTCAATCCTGGCCACTTATATCAGTGCGATGACCTTTGTTGGGATGCCAGGCTGGGTTTATGGTGCGGGCATGGAGGCGATGAGTATTCACCTTAATTACCCGATTGTTATCTTTTTCACTGTGCTCTTTTTTGTGCCGGTTTTCTACAAACTAGGATTAACATCAATTTATGAATATCTTGAGCACCGTTTTGGGATCGTCGCTCGGACAATTAACGCGTTGGTCTTTTTGTTGGTGCAGTGCATTTCTGCAGGCGTTATTTTGTATGCAGTCGCGTTGATTTTGGTGCAAGTACTGCCACTGACTGTACCTCAAGCTATTATTTGTATTAGCTTATTTACTGCGCTTTACACTTATGCTGGAGGGATCTCAACCGTGATCTGGACGGATCTACTGCAGTCCGCGATTTTAATGATTGGCAGCATTGCGATATTAGTTATATTGCTGATGAAGATCAGCGCCGAGCCGACGTTATCTCCAGCGCATTTGAACATTATTAATCTTGATTTTGATTTTGGTGTTGATACCACTTTGTGGGCAGGCGTGGTGGCGGTGAGTTTTCTTCACCTGAGTGTTTATGGAACAAATCAGTTAATCATTCAGAGAACATTAGCGACTAAATGTGAGAAAACAGCCCAAAAATCAATGTTACTGTGCGGCTATGGTGCGTTCTTTTTCTACCTTTTCTTTGCCATACTCGGCGTATTATTAACGGTTTACTACCAAGATAAGCACTTTGAAAACAGTAATGAAGTGATCCTTGATTTTGTGTTTAATCACACAAATCCTATTGTGGTAGGGTTGGTGATGTCAGCACTGGCGGCAGCCGCAATGTCGACATTAGATTCTACTTATAACTCGATGGCGACAGTGGCGACGTTTGATTTTTATCAACGATTTTTTCGCCCACAAGAAGAACCTCACCACTACAGCAGTGTGGCACGTAAACTCAGCTTGGTCGCGGCCACTTCAGTGGTTGTACCGGCATTACTGAGTGTGTCCAATGAGTCGGTACTCAAAACCATTGCCAGTTTGACATCGATTTTTGTCGGGATCCGACTGGGGTCTTTTGTTCTGGGATTGTTGTTTAAACACGCCAATGAAACAGGCGTCATCGCGGGCAGTATTGCGAGCATTATTGTTGTTTTTATTGTTAAATACAGCGGCATTGCTTGGCCTTGGTTTGCGTTGTTTGGCACCGTGGCATTTTTACTCACCGGAGCTATCGTAAGCTGTTTTTGGGGGAGCGTGAGTGAAGCGCAGCAGCAATTTATTGCTAAGCAACAACACTTATTTGCCAAGCCCAGTGCCACACATTATGGGCTGCTTGTTTTTGCCCTATTCAGTATTGTATTGTGCGCCGTGATCCCTGACTGGCTTTACATAATGCTGACGTAATTTAACGCCTTACTGTGATGCGCGTTTGACTGATAAAGCTAAACTCTGGCCGCTATGATGTTAATAATTTTTACATTCTTCCTTTTTACTCCTATGTTAACCATGTAGTGGGACAGATTATTCATTAAGGACATTATATGCTGGAGCAGATTACCGCGATGCTAGCACTGTTAGGCGTGCTATCGTTATTTTGCCAATGGCTTGGCTGGCGGCTACGCTTACCAGCTATTTTACCTCTACTTTTATGTGGTCTGTTACTTGGCCCGATGCTCGATTTTTTAGATCCCGATGTTATTTTTGGCGATTTACTGTTCCCCATTATTTCACTAGGTGTTGCTGTGATTTTATTTGAAGGCGCGTTGACGCTGAACTTTAAAGAGATCAGCGAACATGGCGGCATGGTTACACGGTTAGTGACGTTAGGCACGCTGATCACCTGGGCTTGTATTAGTGTTGCCACCCATTATTTGCTAGGGTTTGATGCTTTGATGGCGATCTTATTTGGCGCACTCGTGGTCGTTACAGGCCCAACGGTTATCGTGCCAATGTTACGCAGTGTGCGGCCTAAAACAGAATTGGCCAGCATTTTACGCTGGGAGGGGATCATTATTGATCCTATTGGCGCTATTTTGGCTGTATTAGTGTTTGAGTACATTGTGGTGGCGGCAGAGCCAACCACACACGTATTATACGCGTTGGCGACCATGCTCAGTGCAGGCTTAGGCCTAGGCGTGATCAGTGGCTACTTGGTCGGCTTGATGCTGCGTAATAATCTGTTGCCTCATTATTTACGCAATACTGCCGTGCTCACGCTCATGTTGGCAGTATTTGTGGGATCTAACATGTTGCAAGAGGAAGCTGGGTTATTGTCGGTCACGGTGATGGGGATTTGGTTGGCCAATATGAAGGGAGTGGAGATCAGTGATATTCTTGAATTTAAAGAAACGCTGACAGTGTTACTTATATCTGCTTTATTTATCCTGCTGGCGGCGCGACTCAATGCAGATGCATTATTGAGTTTAGGTTGGCAAGGGCTTGCTTTGTTAGCGGTGGTGATGCTTGTGGCGCGGCCGTTGAGCATTTGGTGTTGTGGTGCAGGTACTTCGCTTTCAAGTGCAGATAAATGGTTTTTGAGTTGGGTGGCACCAAGAGGGATTGTGGCGGCCGCGATCTCTTCTTTGTTTGCCATCAAGCTCGAAAGTGAAGGAGTCGCCGGCGCTGAATTGATTGTACCCTTGGTGTTTCTCATCATTATCGGCACGGTGGTGGTGCAAAGTTTAACGGCGGGACAATGGGCAAAACGCTTAGGCGTGACAGGCGGATCATCGCAAGGGTTATTAATTTTTGGCGCTTCACAATTTTCAAGGGCGTTAGCTAAAACATTGATGTCCAAAGGCGTTACGGTATTACTGGCAGACAATAACTGGGATAATATTCGATTGGCAAGAATGGATAATATCCCGGTATATTTTGGTCATCCTGCTTCTGAGCATGCAGAAAACCATATGAACATGAACGGTATAGGGCGAGTATTAGTGATGTCGCCTTATCGTCAATTAAACCCTTTAGTGAGCTTTTATTTCCAAGATGTATTTGGTGTTAGTAAGGTTTATGGGCTAAATAGTGGTGATAGTGTTAATGGCAGTTCGAGTGCGAGACATCAATTTTCCGGTGCTTATTTAAAACGACTTTGTTTATTTGGTGAAGGTGTATCGTACTCCAAATTGGCCAATTTAATGGCGAAAGGGGCAACGATAAAAAGCACTAACTTGACTGAAAATTTTGATCACGCCATGTTCGTTAATAAGTATGGTGAGACGGCGATCCCGTTAATTTACTTACAAGCTGGAAAAGTCAAAGTGATCAGTGCAGGTGATGCACCATTAACCCATGGTGTGGAGCTGATAAGTTTAATCCCGTTTGATGCGAAAGTGGTGAGTTGAGGCTAGGGGCTGTGGATCTTTCACGGTTGTTTTTGCCGCAGTTTATGGGCTATTTTGACAAGGCGGAGGCTATGCCGTTTAGTTACTCTCTACAAATAGTCTACAACACAGTCAAAATAGCCAAGAAACGCGGCTCTTTGGGTTCGTTTCAATTGTTTTATTCTTTTA
>JAOIUG010000048.1 GCA_028223395.1 Shewanella sp. | reverse complement strand
AATAAACCTAATAACAACATAAGAAGTACTTAATAACTTCTTGGGGTCTAAATAAATATAAGAGAATGGATATGTTAAACAAAAAAGCACTTGCCGTAGTGATTGCCGCCAGTTTAGGGTTAACAGCATGTAACTCAGATAACAACACTGATACTGACACTGAAAAAAAAGTGCAGGTTAATTTACGCATACTAGAAACGTCAGATCTTCATGCCAATATCATGGATTATGACTACTACAAAACCCAATACGATCCCAGCATTGGTCTTGCTCGTACCGCCAGCTTAGTTAAAGCACATGGCGCAGAAGTGAATAACGTTGTGTTAGTTGATAATGGTGATTTATTGCAAGGCAGCCCAATGGGCGATTATGTTGCCGATAACTTTAAGCGCGATAATACCATTGGTGGCACCCACCCTGCATATAAAGCGATGAACACCTTAGATTACTCTGTCGGTAATATTGGTAACCATGAATTTAACTATGGTTTGGACTTTTTAGAAGAAGCATTATCAGGTGCTGATTTTCCATACATAAATGCTAACGTATTATGTGAAGCCGATTGCTGGGAAGGCAAAGAAAAAGGCGACAACCTTTTCACTCCTTATATTATTGAAGAAAAAAGCGTGATCGACAGTAATGGTGATGAACAGATCGTTAAAATAGGTTATATCGGTTTTGTTCCTCCTCAGATCTTATTATGGGATAAACAAAATCTCACCGGTAAAGTCTCTGTGATGGGTATTGTTGAAGCGGCTGAGAAATACGTTCCATTGATGAAAGCGCAAGGGGCTGACGTTATTGTTGCCATTCCACACTCTGGCGTTGGCAGCCCGACAAACCCTGCGAACGTCAATGATGAAAATGCTACGTATGCCTTATCATTGGTTGAAGGCATTGATGCCATTACATTTGGTCACAGCCATTCGGTTTTCCCTTCGGCGACGTTTGAAGGATTGGCCAATGCTGATCTCGACAAAGGGACAATCAACGGCGTTGCAGCGGTTATGCCTGGTCGCTGGGGAGATAACTTAGGGATTGTCGATCTTAAGCTTGAAATGAAAGACGGCGGCTGGGTGGTTATCGATAGCTTAGCCAAAGCGTCACCTATTTATGATAAAAATGCCGCAGAACCAGAGCTGGCCGATGCAGATAATGCTATTCGTGATGCCGTCGCAATGGAGCACCAAGGCACGTTAAATTACGTCAACCAGCCGATTGGTAAAGCATCTGCTGACATGTACAGTTTCCTCACTTTGGTGCAAGACGATCCTACCGTACAAATTGTATCAAATGCACAAATTGCCAGAGTTGAAGCCAACTTAACAGACGAGTATAAAGATCTGCCTGTGTTGTCAGCATCAGCACCTTTTAAAGCGGGCGGACGCCATAGCACCACTGCCGATGCAGGATCTTATGTCCAGGTCGCTAAAGGCGAGTTGACGTATAAAAATGCGGCGGATCTTTACTTGTACCCCAATACTTTAGTCGCGGTTAAGGTTACCGGTGCACAACTAAAAGATTGGTTAGAATGTAGCGCCAATCAATTCAACCAAATTGATCCAAGTAGCAGCAAACCGCAAATGCTGATTAACTGGGAAACGCATCGTACTTATAACTTTGATGTTATTGACGGTGTCAGTTACAAAATTGATGTCACTCAACCTAATAAGTTCGATGGCGACTGCCAAGTGGTTAACCCTCAAGCGAGCCGAATTGTTGATCTAAGCTTTGAAGAAAATGGCGTAGAGATCACCGGTGAAGCACTCGCACAAAAAACCTTTATCGTGGCGTCAAACAACTACCGTGCTTTTGGTGGTAAATTTGCAGGAACAGGTGCTGAACACGTGGTCATGGAATTACCAGACACCAACCGAGAAGCATTAGCACAGTACATTACTTATGAGACTGAAACGAATACCGAAGTCAACCCGACAGCGGATAACAACTGGGATTTTGTCACGATTACACCTGACACCACCCTAGATGTTCGTTTTGAAACACAAGACAGCACGCTCGCTGATAACTTTATCAAGAACAATCAGCGACGCACACTGGAAAAACAACCTGGTAGCGATGAGTTCGGATTTGCAGTTTATAAAATCGATTTAACTCAATAGCGGTTATTAATGATGCGATAGTTCATCGCATCATCATTCAAAAGGCGCCTTCGGGGGCCTTTTTATCAACCGCAAAGTGGCACTGCTTGGCAGCATGATGAAGTCGAATGTGTTGCTGTGCTAGCGCATCGCACGTAATACGGATCATCGCGTCCGTTTCAAGTGACTGCTTAGCTGCATTTAACGAGGCTAGAGAAGTGAACATAAATGTCACCTTTAGTGTTTTTTCAATATGTTTAACATCAACTTGATGTGTCAACCAGGCAAAACCAGTAACATTATCTTTGAGCTGTTCACAGGCCTGCGTCAACGCGATCCGTATTGCGTTTTCAATTTTTTTATCTCTTTTTCTCACCTCGCACTCCTGTTGAACCGAGATTTAACCTTGATTAATCGCGATCAATTTTACAATAAAGTCTTTAACGGCCTCAACATCGTGAAACGTGAACGCTAAGCCGTAATGAATGCCATTGACACTTTTTTGCACCCGCTTTGGAAACCGTGTCATTTCAGCATAATGGCAATATTGCTCTTTTGCCCTCACCCCATCCAATGCCGCTAACTCCGCCTTAAACACTTCATAAGCAGGCCGGATCACTAACTGTGCTTGTTGCCCATCCACGTAGAGGTAAAAAGGCTCCTTCAGTTTTGGCAGCATGTATTCCGTTACTTTTTTAAGGGTGAAGTTCGTACGACACTCAAGCTCAGTTAATACAGTCATTATCTCTTGCGGTGCTATTGCCACGTAATGCTTATCCTTATATGGCCGTCAATACGGCATAAGATTAAAACGTGATGATAGCGCCTTTCATGGCAGCTGCCTACGACTATCTCACTGCGTATGTTTGCGCATGAGAGGGTAAAATAATGCCCTTTTTATGATAAATATCTCCAAATCTGTTAGCTTGTCTCCCTCTATAGTGTCACTCAATAAGAGGCTCTTTTGAACACACCGCCCTACTCTCAATCTTGCGAAAACAACAAGGCCGCGATTGCGACAACATTAGTCTTATGCTTTAAACATGCTTCCCATGTACTCGAAATAGGCAGTGGCACAGGCCAGCATGCAGTCTACTTTGCCAAACTTTTGCCTCATCTTATCTGGCAAACGAGCGATCAACGGGCCTATCACGATGGGATCAATGCTTGGATCACCCAAGCACCGAGTGACAATTTACGCCGGCCCTTGACGCTTGATGTGCAACACCCATGGCCTATTGATCATGAAAATGCAGCCATTGATGCCATTTTCAGTGCTAATACACTGCATATCATGTCAGCAGAGATGGTCGAGCAGTTTTTTATCGGTGTAGGGCTTCACCTTTGTCATGATGGAGATCTGTGTCTTTATGGGCCGTTCAATTATCAAGGGCAATACAGCAGTGAAAGTAACGCTGATTTTGACCGTTGGCTTGCCAGTCAATACTCGCACAGCGCCATCCGTGATATAGAATGGATCACCGCACTGGCCAACGCGCAGCAACTTAAATTAATACAAGATATTAGCATGCCTGCTAATAACCGCTTATTGCACTTTAAAAAGCAGGTTTAGCCGTTAAACAGCAGATCACTTAACGCAGCCAGAGAGTTCACTTCGTAATGAGGTTTGATACCTTCAGGTGCCAACTGAGCGTGCCGATTTAACCAGCAGGTATCAAAGCCTGCATTTAAGCCGCCTTGAATATCAGAATATGGATTATCGCCAACCATCAGTACTTGCTGTCGTTGAGGATGGTCCATCTGCCTTAGTGCATACTCAAAAATAGCGCGAGCAGGCTTGGCCACTCCCACTTCCTCTGAGATCACTAGCGGTGAAAAAATCCCTGTAAAGCCAACGTTTTCTAACCGTATTGTCTGTAGATCTGTAAAGCCATTGGTGATGATCCCCAAATTGACTTTACCCACAAGCTGTTTTATTAAGTGTTCAGCACCTGGCAATAACGTACAGATCTCAGCCATCGCAGTCAAAAAGTCATTATTGAGTTGCTGCGTGGATACACCGAGCTTGTTTGCCCATGCTGAAAATCGGGCATCTTTTAACTGTGATGCGGTGATGTGCCCGTCTTGATAAGTGTCCCATAAGGACTTATTGAGTGCTTGATATTGCTGATAGTCATCCGCAGTAAAATTAACTTTAACGCGAGCAAACATACGCTGTAGCCCAGTAAAGGCATCAAAATGAAACAATGTTTCATCGGCGTCAAATAATATCCATTTGTATTTCATCTGCTTTTACTGAACTCTATCGTAATGATTGCCAGCGATTGTACAGCATAGTAAACGCGATTCAAGCCCGGCTCAATTGCGGCGTGATAGTCGATGTGTTAGCCAGTAGGTGCTGCATTGAACGACAAAAAAGCCGCTAACACAAGGTCGCGGCTTGATTGGCAGCTTATCGATTTTAGCCTGAGGCGTTAGATCTTAAAGCGCCTCACTAAGTCAGTCAGTTTATCGGTTTGCACCCCAAGCTCAATACAGCTTTGGCTCAAATTATCCGCTTCAGTGTGCGTTTGTTCACCAATCTGACTCACAACCTGCATCATACTTCGGATCGATTGAGAGACTTGATCTTGCTCTTGTGTGATCTTGACAATCCCCTGCATATTATGGCTGTTTTCATCCACAACCACTGTGATTTCCGACAGCTGATTATGCACAATTTGCGAGTTTTCCATGTATTGATTCACTTGCTCACGTGTGGTGAGCATACGGCTTTGGGCTGTTTCAGCTTTATGTTGAAGATCTGTAATGCTCGTTTGAATACTTTCTGTTGACTCTTGAGTACGTTTGGCCAACTGGCGCACCTCATCTGCCACAACAGCAAAGCCTCGGCCATGTTCGCCCGCTCTGGCCGATTCAATCGCCGCATTCAATGCCAATAAATTTGTTTGCTCTGCAATATTGCGGATCACCACCATCACCTCGCCAATCGTTTGGCTACTCAAACGTAAATCTTTAATCGTGTGAACCGCATGATCAAAGTTCACATTAAGCGCCGATAAGCCCTCCATTGAATCACTTAAAACAGATTGACCTTGCTCAGAGGTTTTACTCGCCACCTCAGCAGAGCCACGAGCACTCGAGACTTGATCTTTAATCTCATGTGCCGTTTCTGCCATTTTGTTAATGGTGATCACAGCCGAAGCAACTTCTTGCTGCGACGCTTGAATTTTACTGACTGCAAGCTCACTACTGGCGCTCACATTGGCAGTGGTTTTTTTCAGATCCTCGCTGCTGTCTTGCACATGCCTGACAATATTTTGAATCTGACTGACAAAGCTATTAAACGCCTTTGATAGCTGACCAATTTCATCATTATTATTCACGGGGATGGTTTTTGATAAATCACCATTGCCTTCTGCTATTTCAACTAATGCTTCTTTCACTTGGGTCAGCGGTTTAAGCAGTCTCGATGTCATCAAATAAACCGCGATTAAGGTTATCGCTAAAATCACCAGCACAATAAAAGCTGAAAACTGCACGGACTCTTTCACTGGTGCTTGTGTAAACTGTTGTGGGATCATAATTGCTAATGTCCAGTTTAATCCCAGTGCCGGCGCTGTGACATCACTAAATTGCACATAATAATCCTTCTCACGCCAAGTAATATGCGACTTCCCAGAACCTTGACTTGCTATTTTTTCAGCCAGTGCCACAAAACCTGCGTTACCACTTTTCTGATCCAATTGCGTTAATTTAATATTCTCAGTTTCACCATTTTGGGTATCAACCACAGCAATATTCTCATCAGGGAAAACCACAATCCCCCCGCTATTATCCAGTAAAAAAGCTTGCCCTAGTCCCTCATATTTAATGGTTGAAACAATGTCTCTCACCGCGGTTAAATACAGATCAACCCCTCCGACGCCAATAAACTCGTGATCAAAGTCCTGAATAGGAAAGCTAATAGAAACATAAAATTCATTATGTCTCGAGTCGAAGATAATATTACTGGTGTCCCACTTTTGTGAATCTTTAACCGCATTCCACCAAGGACGCTCTAAGACATTATATCCCGCGATTTTTGACACTCCTTCGTAGTCTATATATTCACCAGTAAATCCAGAACCAAAAAATATCGAAAGAATATCGCCGTTTTGCTTAACTTCACGGTTCATGATCTCAACCACACGTGTAAATTCTGGCGTATCGAGTCCTTCTCCCCTCACACGATGCTGCTCAAACCAATCGACCAAGCCTATATTTCTAAACACGGTATCAATACCGTTGGCATGCTGCTTAAAATAACTTTCAATTTCACTGGCATTAAGTTTAATTGAGGCTGCCATCGCATTATCAAGGTTACTGCTTGTCGATTGCGCAATGAAACGGACAATCAGAAAAGCGGTCAATAATAAAACAAATGACACTACAATCGCTGTGGAAGTCACTATTTTGGCAATGATGGAGTTTTTGATATTCATAACAAACCTAATAAAAATGCGGGATCAACAACATCGACGAATGAGCTTAACTAAGTGGATCACAAAAGTTCTCACTTCAGCCTTTTACTATCGACAGTGATCATAAAAACCGATACACAATACAGCGTTATAACCACTGTGTGAATTAAACTTAATGCACTGATTACTATCAGATTATAAGTAAATCTAGCGAAGAGCATTAAAACAGTACTTTTCTCCATAATGGTAATAGTAATAGAGTAAATATCTGCGTACGCGTTATTAACAGCATTAAATATAAATGGTTCGGAATATCAATAAGCGACAAAAAAATGCTCAAATATTCACCTTCTAGATTGGCGTAATGGCTCATTAAAGCGCCACTGAAAATAAAGGAACGGCCTACTTAATATTAAAAATAAATGCTGACACAACACCAAATTTGTTAGCACCGTTAGCATAATAGCCAAGGTATACAATATCCATTTCCTGTGTATAATGCTAGGCTCGCTTAGTTTTATAGATTGTTGTATTTAATGAAATTCGCTCATGTTCTATCACTCAATCATGGCGCGTTTATTGTGCGTTAACCCGCGAATAAAGCCGCAATAACCTTGTCTTTTGGCGATGCACACAATATTCATCAGTCAATAGGAGCACGGTACTGCACCGCTATGATGTAAAAATCAAACGTTCTAAAGCGAACAGTGACTAAAAGGTATGGATCTTTCGAGTTTGTTTTATTCAAGTTTGTTTTATTCGAGTTTAATGCGGTTAAAACAAAGCGTTTACAGCAAGGCATAAGCGCACAGTCTTAGCCTGGTAAAACATTAGCCAACAACGCGATAATACAAGCATAAAAGATCAATACCGCTAATAACGATAAAATTTTAACCTGCAATATGTAAGCGCTAAGCATAATCGTTGTCATACTCTCTAATAACATGGACTTAATTTGTATGAAAAAGAAATTAATCTGCGCTCTAACTTCTGCACTTATATTAAGTGCTTGCGCGCAAAATACACCGGCTCCGACGCCCACGACTCCAGCACAAACCAGCCCAAAATACTCGATTGATATTGTCCAAGCTATTCCAGCGCCTGCTGACATGAAAGCCGATGTGATCCACAACGCTCGCACTTCTACCGTCGCCGACATCGACGTTGCCTATGTCGGCAAACAAATCCCTTTTACTTACAGTGAAGGTAAAGTGGCAAATACCGAGGGATTTGAGTGGTATGTGAGTAAACATTTTGCGCTAAAAACCGATTACCCAGCAGAACGTGCACAGTTTTTTCTTGAACTACTTGAGTTGTCGTATCCATATTACGTTGAATTCTTTGGCGTTGAACCGGCAAACATTGCCCATCAACGTATTGCCTCCACTTATGCCACCAGCGTAGGTGAATTACGCTTAGCGATGTTTGATGATGGCTTTAACCGAGGCGTGCATCATAATGCCGGCGGAGAAGCGATGTTCTATAACCAAGTGGGCTACAGTTTTCCAACAGAAAGACCACAGCACCGCCGTTATATTGCCATTCACGAAACCATGCACTCATATCAAATGGCGCTCGGTAACTACCCTTGGACGCCCTCTTGGCACGGTGAAGGTTTAGGCGATTCCTTAGCCAATCATGTATTTGACAGTGAGAAAAAACAATTAGCCGTATTTGGTCATGATGTTCCCATTTTTGATGTGGTCAGCCAAGGCATTGATGTTTACGCAAAAGAGCAACCAACATTAGTCGACATTCATGATCGCGCCCGCTTTGATCGCGGACTTAACGTATTGTTTGTTCAGTTTATGTATAACAACCCTGAATACTCACAATACATGAAGATTTACCATCAAGAGATGGTCAAACGTCAAACCGCAGATCGCGCTGAATCGTTAGCCATTTTGCAAGATGTCGTGCCCGACTGGGCAAAACTTGAACAAGACTTTGCCCAGTGGGCGCAAAATATTGTCCAAACGCATGAAGTGGCCACCCGTGGTCAGTGGGAGATGGACGGCAACACATTCTATAAACGTCAATCCAACTATCAATATGGCCCACAGCGTCTTGGCTTTAATATGACACCGGCGCAAACTCCGAGCTTTAGCCCGTTCCAAATTGATTTCCCCTCTGTTGAGGCCAGTGAATTAACCTTGCCAGCGCAACGCGGCGTGAACCACCCCACACTTGCTTACTTGATTGACTTTAATAAAGAACAAATCAATCAAGGTCGTATTGGCATGGCATTTGGCGCACAATCAACAGCGCAAAATACTCAAGCGAAAAAAGACAGTTACTGGAGCTGGAAAGGAGCAAACACTGATCTTGATCCTCAACTAAGAGTAGAAATTGACGAAGGTAAGACACTGGTTATTGACGCGCAGTCCCTTGGCGGAGAACTGAGCGAAATCGCTTTACCGGCTGATCTTATCAAGAGTATAAACACTCAAGCTAACCCACAGATCGGTGTGTCGATTCAAATTCAGCCCACTGAAGTGATCTACACCTTAAAAGCAAAAGGAGCTGACACCTTTACCGTTAATCAGCCTATTTCAGCTGTGATTTACGATGCCTTACTCAACCATCCGTTCGGTTTAGTCTCAACAGATAACCAACACGGCATTACTCCGTTTATTGACGATGGTCGGGATCTTAACCCTGACACAATCGACTACAGTGTCTCCGCGCCCACCAATGCATGGGGCTTTAACGGCGATTCACTCTCGCTCAGATTTGCCAGAGCGATCTGGAAAGCCGGCGACAAGGCACCACAAGCGTGGCGTGACAGCTTCAATACTCTTAACCGTGCAGCCTTAAATCGCCAAACGGCAGATAAAAAGTTGGCCACAGTGATCAGCCAATTGCCCACTCTGGCTAAGCAAGGCGCAGATCTTAATGATGCATTAGCCGAACTATCGGGTTTAGCGTTAGCAGTCGACTGGATCGGTAAAGATTTAGCCGCGCTGGAAGAAAAAGTGATCTTAATCAACCGTAGTAGCGATACTATGACGGTGGACTTAACCGTCAGCGGAGGCGATCAATCTTCAGTAGTACAATCGGTGACAATTCGTCCAGATCAGCGTATCGAGATCCCGGTTGAACAATCATTATTGAGTCAAGCTGACACTGTCACAGCGAAGATCAGTTATCAATGGAATGAACAACCGATCACTCAATCTGTGACACAAAAGTCAACACAATATCGTGGTTTTGAGCTCCTACAGATCAACGCTCAGTACACCGATAATAAGCTAACACTTTCAGGGCAGCTCAATGGTCCTTTTGCAGGCGATACATCGGGGCACGTTATATACGATCTGTTCCACGGCAGTAAAAGTGAACGCCATACTGATGCATTCACAATGCAACCTTATGAAGAGAAACCACTCAGCAAAAGCTTTACTATTGATGAAAAGGCATTAGCACATGATGCTTGGTATGAAATCACCGTCATTGCAGACGTCGATGGCGAGCCCATCACATTACGTAAACGCCTGCCGTTTGTTCCCAATAAGCTCAAGCGTTAATCGCAGCGCCCCTAAGGCAAAGCACTAAACGGTTAAATTAAATGCCTATTATCATTAGATAGTAGGCATTTTTCTTACTCTATTGCAAAAGAGGAGCGTGGCGCTTTATTTGATCTGCCAAAACACGCTAAGCTATCACGAGCCATATCATGCCCGCTATATAAGGATCCCCAGATGGGAGCTGTCACTATCAAAAAGCACGTCAATGGACTTCAATACCTTGATGTAAACACGTTACATTGCACTGCCAGAATATTTTTACAAGGTGCACATATCGATGCGTTTCAGCCCAAGGGGAAAAAGCCATTACTATGGACCTCAGCTGCCAATGATTACCAAGCCGGTTGTGGGATCCGTGGCGGAGTACCTATCTGTTGGCCTTGGTTTGGAGCCCATGCCACTGCAGGTTTCCCTCAACACGGCTTTGCGCGTACGAGTCTATGGGATCTCGATAGTGTGAACGAATATGATGATGCCCTTGAGATCACCCTGAGTTTATCGATATCTGATGATCACAAGCCATATTGGCCACATCACACTGGCGTGGCGGTTTGTTTTCGACTCAGCGACACTTTGTCCATCAGCCTGATCAACATCAACCACGGCGGCAGTGACGTGAGCTTGACTCAAGCTTTACATAGTTATTTTCCCATTGGCGACATTCATCAATTGCAGGCTAGTGGATTTAAAGGCGCAAAATATGTCGAGTTTGCCCAAGGCCCTTACCCACAATCCCAAGATCACGTGCTTTTTAACGCTGAAACAGACCGTGTCTATACTGATTTGGGCTCAGTGCAACAGCTGCACACCACTGACGGCGTCATTGAGATCAGCCGCGAAAACAGCGCCAGCGCCGTATTGTGGAACCCTTGGATCGATAAATCTCAACGATTATCACGTTTTAATGATCATGATTATTTATCGATGGTTTGCCTAGAGGCCGCAAATGTCGCAGAAGACAAAATCACACTCGCACCTAACACGCGCCACACCTTAACAACCCACATCCGTTGGCTGTGATCGCTCGGGTACACGCCACTATTGCGCCGCGCTAATGTGCCAATGTTGGCGCTAAGATCTGCATTAAACTGGCGTAAACCTTGCGCTATAATGCTAAATACTGCGAACACTCTTTTTTATCGCGTTTAATCCGTATTTTGCTTCATGCAAATTATGTTATTTGCGATAAAAAACCCACTGCTGTATCTAAACTGCGGGTGCGTGTCATGGGTGGCAACGAGTTTAAAAATGCTTCACCGTAAGTGCGATTAACAATACGGTTATCGCATAAAATCAATACACCTTTGTCTTTTTCATCACGGATTAAACGGCCAACACCTTGATTTAACGCGATCACCGCTTGCGGTAACGCAATCTCAGTAAAGGGATCTTTCCCCTCTCGTAACAGGTTATCTCGGCGTGCTCGATACAGATTATCATCGGGTGAGCCAAAAGGTAATTTGTCGATGATCACGCAGCTCAGTAATTTTCCTCGTACGTCCACGCCCTCCCAAAACGCCCCAGTCCCAAGTAAAACGGCATTGCCCAGTTGTCGGTATTTTTTTAAAAGGCTCTGCTTGTTCGCTTGCCCTTGCACCAATAATGGATATGTCACGCGGCGCTGCAACACTTGCGCGACCTGGTTGAGCATTCGGTGGCTGGTAAATAAAATAAAAGTACGCCCTTGCGCCGCATTTATGGCTGCGACACACACATCAACAAACTGCGGTAATATCGCATCATGGTTCGCCACGTTAGCCAGATGACGAGGAACACAAAACAGAGCGTTGTTAGCGTAATCAAATGGGCTTTTCAGTAAAAGTGCTGTCGCTTGAGTTAAGCCCAGTTGCTGAGTAAACACCGTTAAACTTTGGTTTATCTGTAAGGTGGCTGACGTAAATACCCATGCCGTCTCTGGGTTAAACAGTTTTTTACACGCTGCAGCCACATCAATAGGCACAACTCTTAACATCACATAGCGCTGGCCATAATCAACACTGTAGGCCGCTTGATTGTTCTCACACAGAAAAAATAGTTCCAGTTTAGCCTTATCAATACTCCATTTCTCAAGGGCATCATCGAGTTCATCACTGCGGCCAACATGCGCTTGTAACACGCTTTGTAATGCTGTGAGTTCGTTGAGTAAAGCCCAAGACAATGCTGATAATGATTTATCACTTAACATGCTGCGCCAATCTGTATCGCCGGTTTCAATGAGTGCTTGCTGCCAGTCGTAAAGTAAGTTCAAGCAGCGAGCACTGAGCTGCTCTATCTGCTTGGCATCTCGAAGTTCTGTGCGGTATATATCAATAAACTGTTGTAATCGCTCTGCAATTTGCCGGGTTGAGCATTGTTGACCAAAGTAAGTTGCGGCGATATCGGGTAATAAGTGCGCTTCATCAAAAATGACTACGTCAGGATCGGGTAAGAGTTCAGCAAAGCCGGTCTCTTTAATGATCTTATCGGCTAAAAATAAGTGATGATTGACCACAATGATCTGTGCGTCCATTGCGCGATGACGTGCTTTTCGGGTAAAGCACACCTCGTAATAATCGCAACGCTGGCCAACGCAGGTTTCTTTCGCACTGTTGATCAAGGTCAGCGCTGGTGAATGTTCACTGACGACCGTTAATCCGCCCAGATCGCCGTCGATTGTTTGCCCTGCCCATTGGTTTATGCGCAAAAGATCATCTAGCACTTGCCGATCCATGGCGCTGGCTCCTGACAGCTCTTTTTCCATCAAATATTGGCACAAGTAATTGTTGCGCCCTTTTAATAAAGCCACTTTTGGGGACAGCTCAAGCATCGACAGTAATGCCGGTAGATCTTTATAAACTAACTGTTCTTGCAGGTTTTTACTGCCGGTGCTGACAATCACTTGCTGATGGCTCAGCAGCGCTGGAATAAGGTAAGCAAAAGTCTTACCCACGCCGGTACCGGCTTCGACGACTAAACGTCCCTTAGAGGTGATCGTCTCACTGACCGCGCTCGCCATCTGTTGCTGCACATCGCGGCGGCTAAAACCTTTGATAGCTTTGGCTAATACGCCCTTTTCTGAAAAAGTGGCCTGCACTTGCTGGGTGAGTTTGCTGCTCAAAAGCAGCCACGCTTAGGGTTCATGTCATCACATCTGGTTATTTAAAGGGATACGGGCTGAGTGTAACGTATGGCGCTTTAGGGTTGTAGCGCCTAAGGCAGATAAATGCTGTTAACACCTAG
>JAOIUG010000047.1 GCA_028223395.1 Shewanella sp. | reverse complement strand
GCTATTTTGACTGTGTTGTAGACTATTTGTAGAGAATAACTAAACGGCATAGCCTCCGCCTTGTCAAAATAGCCAATAAACTGCGGCAAAAACAACCGTGAAAGATCAACAGCCCCTTGTATTACTTTTATTAATGAAGCCGGCCAATGCCGGCTTTTGCATAACAAGGCCAAGTAACTCATAGTGCCTTTTGGAGAAGACTTTGTTAGCGTTTCAATATATTGATAACGACGCCAGTTTAGCTGCGCTGGTGGCGCAATACCGTGAAGCTAAATTACTCGCTCTTGATACTGAATTTGTCCGTACTCGCACTTATTACGCTCGATTAGGCTTGATCCAAGCCTACGATGGTAAAACCTTGGCCCTCATTGATCCACTTGCTGTGAGTAATTTAGCAATATTTTGGGCATTGCTGACAGATGATAAAATCATCAAGTTATTACATTCTTGCAGTGAAGACTTGGAAGTCTTTGCCAAAAATGGTACTTGTCAGCCTAACCAGTTGTTTGATAGTCAGATTGCGGCAAGCCTTTGTGGTATGGGCTATGGATTAGGTTACGCTAAGTTAGTGGAGCAAACTCTGGCGATCACCTTAGATAAAGGCGAGTCACGCACCGATTGGCTAAAGCGGCCTTTAAGTGAAGCGCAACTTCATTATGCGGCCAATGACGTGTATTACTTATACAATCTTTATCCTCAACTGGTTGAGAAATTAGATGAAAATAATCGTTTAGACTGGGTTTATCAAGAAGGCGAGAGAATGACGCAAGGTCGTTTAGATCCGCCCGAGCCAGATGTTGCTTATTTGAAAGTGAAAAATGCTTTTCAATTACAACCTCGTCAATTGGCGGTACTGAAAGACTTAGCCCAGTGGCGGTTAAATCGCGCCCTGAAAAAAGATCTTGCATTAGGGTTTGTGGTTAAAGATCATGCATTGATTGCTTTGGCGAAAAAAATGCCTAAAAGCAGTAATGAATTATATAAACTCTCTGAGCTGACAGAGCAAGAAAAACGTATTCACGGTAAAGAGCTACTGGCAGTTATTGCTAATGTTAGTTTTGATCATTTACCCAAACCATTGGATGTACTAGCGCTTAAAACCGGTTATAAAGTAGCCTTTAAACGTATTAAGCAATGCATTTCAGAGCAAGCGTTACAGCATGACGTTCCCATTGAATTACTCGGCTCTAAAAAATTGATCCATGAGTACTTGCAATGGTTTTGGGACGGAAAAACGCATGAAAAGCCGTTAATTTTGACTGGCTGGCGTCAAGCTCTGGTGGCGGATGCACTTGAAGAGCTAGCACTGTAAACGCTGTTCGATAGAAATAAAAATACCTGCTTTTAGCAGGTATTTTTATTCGTCATGTATACGCTTAACCTGGCACTGTGGACGCTTAAGTTAACTGATAGGCTAACTCAAGTAAACGTAAGCACAATAAGCGTTAGCTGCTTGCTGGCTTATTTGACGTTTTATTCAACATTGATCCGCGCGTCATTTTGAAACAAAACAAAAATCAATGTTGATCCGGTAACGTGACGTTAAGCTCAAGTACCGACAAGTTGTCATCATTTTGATCTAGCTGAACTGACACCTGATCGGCTCCAACTTTGACATACTTACGGATCACTTCAATGATCTCCTGCTTCATTTGCGGGAAATAGTCAGGCGCATCTCGTTCGCCGCGTTGATGAGCAACAATGATCTGTAAACGCTCTTTGGCGGTTACTGCCGTACTCGGTTTCTTTTTCGTTGTAAAATAATCAAGTAATGACATAATTTAGCTACCAAAAATTCGTTTTAAGAAACCTTTTTTCTCTTCATTGAGAAACCGAAAAGGCAATTGTTCACCAAGTAAACGCGCCACGGCATCGCTGTAAGCCATGCCTGCATCACTGTCACTGTCAATAATAACAGGTACGCCAGAATTTGATGCTTTTAATACGGCTTGGGACTCTGGGATCACGCCTAGTAAAGGAATAGCCAAGATCTCTTCTACATCTTCGACGCTGAGCATTTCACCGGTTGTGACACGAGCAGGTGAGTAGCGGGTTAATAAGAGAAATTCTTTGACAGGTTCCAGTCCTTCTTCTGCCCGTTTAGATTTGCTTTGCAACATCCCTAAAATACGATCTGAATCGCGAACTGAGCTCACTTCTGGGTTGGTGGTCACAATGGCAATATCTGCAAAATACAGTGCCATCATTGCGCCAGTTTCAATCCCTGCCGGAGAGTCGCAAATAATATACTCAAAATCTTTAGCCAAATTGTCTAATACAACGCCGACACCTTCTTTGGTTAAGGCATCCTTATCACGAGTTTGAGATGCAGGTAATACGTATAACTGTTTACAACGCTTATCTTTTATCAATGCTTGATTGAGGTTAGCTTCGCCATTAATGACGTTGACAAAGTCATAAACCACACGTCGTTCACAGCCCATAATTAAGTCAAGATTACGTAAGCCGATATCAAAGTCGATCACGACTGTTTTATGGCCTTTTAATGCCAGCCCTGTTGCAATTGCGGCACTGGAGGTGGTTTTCCCCACACCGCCTTTTCCTGATGTGACAACAATAATGTGTGCCATTTACTATTCCTTTTTATTTGCTCTCAATTATAGAGGCAATGATTCAACCGTTAGCGAATCGCCTTCTAGACGAATACATCCACTTTTCGCGGCTTCGTTTTGTTGAAGATGTTCAGTTAACCAATATTGGCCAGCAATAGAGACCAATTCAGCTTCGATTTTGTGAGCGACAATCACTGCATTTTTATCACCTGCCGCGCCTGCCATCGCTTTGCCTCTTAATGTGCCGTAAATATGGATGCTGCCATCGGCAATGACTTCAGCACCATTGCCAACGGCGCCGACAATAATTAAATCGCCATTTTTGGCATACACTTGCTGTCCAGAACGGACATTTTGTTTGACAATTTTGGTGGTTTTTGGCAGTTGAGGTTGATTGGATGCGGATTTTCCCGATTTAATAATGGCAAGACCCATTGATTTGGCCATTGTGTTGATTGTCGGTGATGCGCTTGTGATCCCCACGACAATGAGTTGCCGATGAGTGAGTATTTCTTTTAAGCCTAAAAGATCGAAATCACGGCTCTGGATCGCACTTAAATTAACCACCAAAGGCGCCCCAATAAAAAATTGTGGTGCGATGGCCAGTTTGCTGTCTAACTCTGTTGCAATAACAGCCAGATCTTGGCTATTAATGTGCAAAACAGAGAGCGTAAAAGAAGAGCCTTTTAATTCGAGGCTGGGTGTTTGCATTTCGATATGACTCTCTAGAAAAAGTGCAGCATAACGCTGATATCCATTATATTCCTAACAGTCCATGTTATAGTGTGCCGCATAAGCTGGCAAGTTGAATAGTCTGGAAATTGAGTCGTATATGATCTGTGCTGTGTATAAAAGTTTAAGAAAAAAAGAGAGTTACCTTTTTGTCGAGAAACGTGATGAGTTTTCACGTGTACCTGAGGCATTAATGACCATGTTTGGTGAGCCGCAATTGGTGATGATGTTACCCATCGATAAACGTGATCATCTGGCTTTTGCGGACATTAACAAAGTTAAAGCGGAACTTATTGAAAAAGGGTTTTACTTGCAGTTACCTCCTCCGGTGGTGAACTTACTGGAACAACATAAACGTGATATTGGTTTTTCCCCTGAATAAAGCAGAAATAGGCGCTAGAGAGGCAAAGACTAAAGCAGGTGCAAAAAATGAAAGTCGCGCAGTCTCTAGTGTACAATGGCGCTTTATTTTAGTTGAAATTGAGTTGTAGTGGTGAGCATGGCATTTTGGAATGAAAAAACATTAACGCAGATGAGTCATGATGAATGGGAATCATTGTGTGATGGTTGTGGTAAATGCTGTTTGAATAAGTTGATTGATGATGAAACCGAGCAGCTTTATTACACGAATGCTGCTTGCCAACTTTTGGATCCTCAACAAGGACATTGCCAAAATTATGCACAGCGATTTCAGTTTGTTCCCAGTTGCACTAAAGTCACATTAGATAATTTGAGCATGCTAACGTGGCTGCCTGATAGTTGTGCATATCGACGATTAAATGAAAATAGAGGGTTGCCTACTTGGCATCCGTTATTAACAGGATCAAAAGAGGCCATGATAGCGGCGGGCATGTCAGTTGCAGGGAAAGTGGTTTGTGAAACCCAAATACGCGACATTGAAGATCATATTGTTATTTGGCCGATGAAAGACATTGATTAAGCGCAGTGTAGCCGGTTTTGACATTGCCGGCTGAGCGCATAGTAGAGCTCACCATGACGTATCATTGATGACGTGATGGTGAGGTTTAATGAAGTTAAACACGCACTTTAGTGATGTTAATATGTAGTTTAAGCGTTTGACCCGGTTGGATATACTTACTTTTTTCAAGCGCATTCCAACGTATGAGATCACTGACTTTAACATTAAATTTACTGGCAATTCTGGCCAAAGAATCACCGTTACGCACTTTATAATTTATCGTACGCATGATCTCTTTAAGGGTTTGTTTCGCGGTGGCCTGATTAGACAAAATGACCAGCTTTTGTCCTATTTGTAACGGATCTTTAGGGGCCATACTATTCCAGTTTGCCAACTTCGCGGTCGTCACTTTATGCTGCTTGGCTATTTTCCACAAAGAGTCACCAGCTTTGACGTGATACGCGAGTTGTTGCTTCCCACGGATCTGTTTTTGCTTGCGGGTTTTACGTTGCTCAGCAGACAGTAAATAGTGATCAAGATTTTGAGCTGCCACCGGGATCAACAAAAACTTGCCAGCAACAATGGTGTTTCCATTGAGTTCATTGACCGACTTTAAGGCTGACACTGTGGTGTGATAGCGTTGAGCAATGAGCCCTAAACTGTCACCGTTTTGGATCCGATAGCGTTCCCAATTAAGCCTTTTATCTGTGTGTGTAGTATTGAGCGCTAATTTGAATGCAGTGGCTTTGTCCACAGGTAGCACTAAATGGTGCGGCCCTTCAGGCGCGGTGGCCCAGCGGTTAAACCCAGGGTTTAATTGGTGTAACTCTGAGGTGGTCATGTTAGCCATATTCGCTGCCAGCGCGAGATCTATCTGGCTACCAATGTTCACCACTTCAATGTGTGGCTTATTCTTGATAGGCGTTAACGTAATGCCATACTCATCAGCATGGTTAATGACATCTGCCAGTGCTAACAATTGTGGTACATAGCGCTCTGTTTCACGGGGTAAGTTAAGGTGCCAAAAGTCGCTTGGGATCCCTTGACGCTTATTTCGCTTGACGGCATTAATGACACGGCCTTCTCCAGTGTTATATGCCGCAATGGCATATAACCAGTTATTACCTGTTTTATCGTATAGATATTCCAGCATATCGAGCGCAGCAATCGTCGCGGCAGGAACATCACGGCGTCCGTCATACCACCAATTCATTTGTAAGCCAAAATGACGCGCCATCGGTGAGGTGAATTGCCATAAGCCAGATGCTGCGCCATGTGAATAGGCAAAAGGGTCAAAGGCACTTTCAACAATAGGTAATAACGCCAGTTCAATCGGTAAATGACGTTTTTCTAGTTCTTCAACGATTAAGTGCATAAAAGGCGTAGCACGCTCAGACACACGAATTAAGTGCTGTGGGTGCTTAATATACCAATCTCGATATTGTTTAATGAGCTTTTGATCAGGCACGTCCATTGTAAATTGCAGACGAATACGTTGCCAAATGTCGGTAATTTCGACTGCTTCTGCCACGGTTGGCACCGGTGTGGTAGTGGCTTTGTTGATCACAGGTGTGATGGGTTTAGACTCTTTTAAGAGTGGAGGGTTGCTTAATGTTTGGCAACCTGTCAGCAGGGCAATCCCCCCAGCGACAAATAAAATGGGTACGCGCATTGAAAAAGTGAGTCCTTTATTTAGCCTAAAAGTAGGTATGTTAGGCCTACTTGGCTTTGTATTAGCGGCACATTGTAGAGTATTTTTTAAAAGTTGTCTTTCCATTGACGCAGAAGTGAAAAACAACTCACGTTATCAGTAATAGGTTGTTGGAATTGCTCAGCTAAAGATTGTCTAATGGCGATACTGTGGCAGCGCAAAAAAGGATTAATACTTTTCTCGAGTGCAATACTGGAGGGCAAAGAAGGAATATTATTGGATCTTAATTGTTGTACATGGCGGCGATGATCTTGTAGCTGTGCGTTAGTTGGGTCAACGGCATTGGCAAAAGTAAGGTTAGCTAAGGTGTACTCGTGAGTACAATACACTTTCGTATTTTCAGGCAAGTCTGCAAGTTGCGTTAATGAATGCAGCATTTGCGCAGCAGTGCCTTCAAATAAACGGCCACACCCGGCACTGAACAAGGTATCACCACAAAAAAGGTGATCGTCGATGACATAAGCGATATGTCCTAAAGTGTGGCCTGGAACATCAATGATGGTTGCGTTAAGGCCAATATTTTGTAAGGCTAAATGTTGGCAGGCTTGCAATGGAATGTTAACGCCGCTAATGGCTTCTTTATCTGGGCCGTAGATCGGAAGATCATCACCGTATGCTATGTTAAGTGTGTTAATCCCCCCGGTGTGATCGTGATGATGATGGGTGATTAATATGCCAAGTAAAGGAAGATCATTGTCATGCAAATATTGCATAACAACCTCTGCATCGCCGGGATCGACAACATATACTCCCGTTACATCGGGATGTTGGATCACCCATATATAGTTATCGTTGAAAGCAAGTAAAGGAGTGACAGTGAGCATGATGGATCCCCGTTATATGAGCGCTAAGGGCAGCTTACTTAGATTGACTATGGTTTGTATAGTGCTTTTGTTGCTAAAAAGAGGGGTTCAACAATTGAGGAAAGTATATTGACTCATTTAGGTGTGCCGTTAAAACCTTACCATTGGTCTGAGTTACCCAATGGGGGCGTGATCCGTGAAGCACTTGAAGCTTCCTTATCGATATGGTGGCCGAGAATGTTCGGCTATTATATGCTCAACTTAGGGCCATTAAGCGCTAAAACCGACAAACCGGGCTTGGCTGTGCGTTATCAATATGGGTTATTTGATGAGCCTGAAGCGGATATAGTGGCCAACCACACTCAACTGCCGATCCAAAATGTCAGTATTGATGCCGTAGTCATGAACTTTATTTTGGAGTTTGATGCCGATCCTCACAGGCTGCTAAGAGAGGTTGATCGGATACTTATCTCGGGTGGACACTTGGTGATCAGTGGTTTTAATCCGATAAGCCCAATGTTTATTGGCAAAATGCTACCTAAGTATCAACAGGAACTTCCTTGGAATGGGCACTTTTTTACGGTATCGCGGATCAAAGACTGGCTAGGGCTGCTAGGGTATCAAGTTATCGCTGATGAGCGTTTATTGCATCACCATTTACTTAAAGACGTCAAACCTGACAGTATTTGGTCTCATGCATTGAAGTCATGGTTGCCAAGCAGTGGCAGTGTGTATGTGCTGGTGGCGAAAAAGTTAGAAAGCCCTTTAACGCCAATACGTGCAAAACGTAAAGTGAAGCAGCCTCAGTGGTCCACTGCACCAACCGCAACACGAGCAAAGTGTCCCTATAGCTCACCAAAGTAATGGTTGTAGCGGTTATCCTTGTTGTGCAAGGTAGCCTTCATCTGCTTGGGTGGGATTTTTTTCAGCCGCCTGACGCGCTAAGTCATCACAGCGTTCGTTTTCAATATGGCCTGCATGACCTTTAACCCAGCGCCAGTCTATTTGATGTAACTGTGACACGCGATCAAGGCGTTGCCACAAATCAACATTTTTAACCGGTTGTTTGGCGGCTGTGACCCAGCCATTGCGTTTCCAGCCATGGATCCACTGGGTGATCCCTTGGCGCATATATTGGCTATCACTTGTGAGTATTACCTGGCAAGGAACGGTTAACGCCTCTAGTGCCACTATCGGTGCGAGCATTTCCATGCGATTATTGGTCGTTAGGGCAAAGCCATCGGCCAATTCATGAGTTAGCGTTTTATATTGCATTACAATGCCATAACCACCCGGGCCAGGATTGCCTAAGCAAGAGCCATCAGTAAAGATAGAGATCTGTTTCAGTCCAGTCATCAAGTTGGTACCATAGCGAATGTGCTGGGCAGTATACCCAAAAATTTAACAGAGAAATGCATTAATTCACATGAACATTATTTCAAGCGCGAAGCGCCAAATTATTCTCGATACTGAAACGACGGGCATGAACCAATCTAGCGGTCCTATTTATCTTGGGCATCGTATTATTGAGATAGGCTGCGTCGAAGTTATTAACCGTAAGTTGACTGGGCGTCATTATCACGAATACATTAATCCGCTACAGCCCATTGATGCTGAGGCGATTGAGGTTCACGGGATTACCAATGAGTTCGTGGCTGATAAACCTAAGTTTCATCAAATTGCTAAAGGTTTTATTGAATTTATTGATGGGGCTGAAATCGTGGCTCATAACGCCAACTTCGACGTTAGCTTTATGGATCATGAGTTTTCGATGTTGCAGCCTATTGGCCCAAAAACAGACACTATTTGTCAGATCCTCGACTCTCTGGCTATCGCTAAACATTTACACCCTGGGCAAAAGAATAACCTCGATGCATTGTGTAAACGCTACGGCATCGATAACTCTCGGCGCGATCTTCATGGTGCATTGCTCGATGCTGAGATCTTAGCAGACGTTTATCTCATCATGACCGGTGGGCAAACTAAGTTTAATTTATCAAGTGAAAAAGCAGGCCAAGAAGGAGGGGGCATAATAAAGTTACCTACAGAGCGCACAAAACTTAAAGTGATCAGCGCCTCGGCCGATGAACTGACTAAGCATGAAGCGCGACTCGATTTGGTCGCAAAATCTGGGCAGTGTATTTGGCGAGGATAAATCGATAGTAATGATAAAACGAGTTACACACTATGTCGCAGTGATCCTCGCTGCACTGTTATTTAGCCACAGTGTGATGGCGGATAATATAGCGTTATCACAAGCATCAGAATTAGCTAACCGCTTTAGAATTGATCATATGGTTAGCAGCGTCACCTTATTAGTCCAGCGAGAATATGGCAGTGCTCCAGTGATAGTGGTTCAGCCCGATGGCAGTAAATGGTATGCCAACCGTCACCCTGATTCGGTGAAATGGATGGATGGCTTAACCGGTGATATGATCACCATTGATAACCCGACGCCTGGTCCATGGCAATTAATAGGGCGCATTACGCCGGGTTCGGTGATCCATAAAGTGTCAACGCTTTCTATTGATGTCGATCCTATTCCACAACCACTTTATCAAGGTGAGCGTTTGAAGCTCACGACACGACTGCTGGGCGATCAAAAAAGAGTTCGCTTACCAGGGTTAGATTACCTGATGAACTGGACGGTGAAGTTTGTCAGTAATCATGATCCAAGCGATGAAAATTTTGCTGCAGGGAGTTTTATTGTTGGCAGTTATCGTGATAACGGAGAAGCTTTAGATGAAAGGCCAGATGATGGGATCTTCACCAGCAAAATCAATCTTACAGAAGCCTGGGGAGGCTACACTTTAAAAGTGATAGCAAAAAACGCAGTGCTGGAACGTCAATATTCCGCACCTTTTAGGCTCTCACCTCGGCCTATTGATGTCGAGATTGTAGCGCCGACAGACGTCAGTACCGGCCAATGGGCACTGAAAATTAATGTTGACGAAGAACAACTGCAGCTCTCTCACACGCATATTGAAGCCGAGTTTGTAGGGCCTGGAGGAATGATGTCTGTAGAAAGTATTACAGACATTAATCATGTCGATACATTACACCGTTTAACGCCAGTGAGTGATTTTGGCAGTTACAGAATAAAGCTTAATGCGGTGAGTACGACACGTACAGGCAGAGAAATCTATCTGACACTACCTGAGTTATTCTTCAATTTTGTGAGACCTCCCGAGCCACCGCCATCAGCAGAAGCATTAGCCTTAATTGCAAAGCAACAAGCAAAGCATGCAGAGAAGGTCGCTATGAAAGATGCATTATTTTGGTTGGTATTTGGCAACGTGCTGCTTTTTGGATTAGGTTTGGCTGTACTTGGCTTTGTTTATCGGCGCCACCAGCTAAAACGTCGGTTACTTATCCAGGCTCAAAAGGAAAAAGCAAGATCTCAACAAAAAATGGTAATGGAACTTGATGAGATCGATCTTATGATGCCTGAAGATCTGGAGCAGAAAAAAGATCCATCAGATCGCTGATAATGACGTAACACCAAGACATAACGAGTCCATATAAATTCATTTTATGTGGGCTTAGTTTTATGTCGGCCTTCAACTGTAATAAAGTCCGGTTAACGCCATAGCAATCCAACCGTTTTGAACAAGCTTAATAGCGTGACTCAATAAATGCTTACACACGCAGCAAGTATACCTGCAACCCTCACTTGTATTTTATGAGCTGGCGATGTTTGCCTGTCCTCGTCCCGTTGAGCCTCTTCGTCGCTTGGGATAAAAATCATGTTGTTAATACATGATACTAAAAACATCTTCCACTACTTCCAGCATGAGTTAAACGGTTAAATCCTAATCTTGTAGAGGTATTGAGGTATATATTCTGTATTGATTGGTTATTTTATATTCGAATTAGTTCCAAAGGATTAGTTGTAAGGCGTTGACAGTATATTGCATGCAAACTACATTTCGGTTGCGGTAATGTTAAATAATTGTTTCATTAGCGTTGGTCGTAAAAATAACTTGAAAATAATTAATGACAACAAATTGATTCGGAGGACAAGATGAGAATACCCTCATCAGATCTAGTTAAAGGGCTCTTGGGCTCTTTAATACTTTTTTCCCATACAGCGTATGGGAGTGAGTTGCCTGACGTGTGCTCGACGCAAGGTGCGTCAAGTTCTGTCAGTGATGGCGTGCCTATTTGCGTAAGTAATAATGGCACGGCTTATTTAAGGTTAGGTGGCGCGAGTGATCATAATAGCGTCGCTATCAGTACGCAGCATGGGAGTGGTGATTTAAGTTTGTATGTGGGACAAGGGCGTTGGCCTAGTACAGCGTCAAACAGTACAGATCGTAAATCATTAAATAGCGGCACTAACGGTGAATGTGTTGTGATCAATAATCCAAGTCAGTATTGGTTAATGATCGCGGTTGCCGGAAACCGAGATGGCGCTTCTTTAGCGGTAGATTTTGGAGCCACATCTTGTCGCAGCGACGGTGGAAACACAGGAGGAGGCGTTAATACTGGAGGAGGTGTTAACTCTGGGTCATTAAATGCCCCTAGTGATTTAAAGGGAATGGGGGGGGCAAACTCAATTAATCTAATGTGGCGTGATAATTCGGACAATGAAGATAACTTTGTGATCCAGCGTTCATCAGCGGGTTCGAGCTGGAGAACCATCGCTTCACCAGATGCAAATGCGACTGGTTATATCGATTCGGGTTTAGCGGCCAATACCACTTATTACTACACCATGCATGCTAAAAATAGCACTAACCAGTCTGGTTGGAGTTCGACAATTACTGTGGCGACGACAGGTGCTGGTACTTCGCCGACTAATCCGGTGCCAAACCCAGATCGTAGTAATTTACCTGATGTGTGTGCAACCGAAGCTGAAACCGCTGGGGGTTCACTGACTGATGGTGTACCTGTTTGTGTGCCAGCCTCTTCATTTGCACAGGGTTTTACTATTTCAACCCACAGAAAGAATGTGAACAGTATTGCATTTAGTACGGCACATGGTTTAGGTAACTTGACATTAGCGGCAAAAGCGGATGGTTGGCCTGTTAGTGGTGATGATAGCCTGCGTTCATCAAGAGTCGGTAATACTGAATGTGTTATTTTGACCCGGCCAGCGAATGGATGGAACAATGTTCGTTTAGAGGGGTTATTTAAAGGTGTCAGTTTGGTAGCCGATTTTAACGCAACAAGCTGTCGAGTCACACCAGGGGCTGTAGATCCTGGCAATGACGGTTATGATCATAACGGGGTGCATGTATTGGTTTATCCAATTAGGTTCCCTGATCAAGATTTGGCTTTTACTAACGCTCAAATTAACGCAGAAATGCAGAAAACCAAACAGTACTTCACAGAGCAATCTTATGGCAAGTTTAATTTCACTTGGGAAGTTAAATCAAAAATCACCATGCCTAATAATCATGCTTACTACAATAATGATAAATCATTGTGGGCGCCGGACTATAGAGCAGAACTCATCAAAACAGGCATCGATCCTCGATTCCCTGGCGAAGCAACGATTGTGATGGTGACAGCACCGCCAGTAGGAACAGAAGCGAGCTTCTTTATTAACTCGCAAGCAAGCCCACCACTAATGGAAATTTACACCTACAAGGCAGGTACCATTGCTCATGAAACCGGCCACGCACTGGGTTTGCACCACTCAATGTCCATTGAAGGCGGCAACAGTACGTTAAACGGTAACGCTAATGATACCGTCACTAACTACGGTAATGTCTTTGGCTTAATGGGAATGGGGGCGCATTCGCTTGAAGAAATGAACTTGATGTACAAAGCTTATTTCAAAAATTGGGTGACAGAGGCAGACGTTCCAACGGTGACATCGTCGGGAGTATATCGTATTTATTCCTTCAACCACGGCACAGCAGCGGGGCACAATGCACCGGGTAACATTGGACTTAAAATTAAGTCTGGTGATGGTGACAAAACCTACTGGGTTGAATACCGTACGATGCAAAAAAGCGAGGTTAATACGCCATCGAATTCGCAGCTGCGTACTCCATTACTACAAAATGGTATTGTGATTAACTTGCAAAACTATATGGATAACACCGCCGCTCCTTGGTACAACCACAACTCTTTATTATTAGATTCAACTCCCAACTCTCGTAGTTCGACTTGGGATTTAGAAGATTTTAATGATGCACCACTACAGATAAACCACACCTTTAGAGATCCTTGGAATGGGTTTACTATTTATCCTGTGGATAAAGGTGGCACATTAGGTACCGCGGGTGCTTGGATTGATGTGCAAGTGACCATCACGAAGTAGTGATGACAAAGTAACTATCATCCAGTCATTGTTATAAAAGTGAGAGACACTCACGTTTAAAAACGCTGCGATAAACATCGCAGCGTTTTTTTATTGTTGTTCCATCAATGGAAATTTAAACCCACCTGCACCTTGTTGCTGGTAGTATCTATCGATCCCAGCCATATCTAGGGTACTCAATTTGTGAGCCATCATATGGTGAACCATGTCTGGGAAGTTAACAAGTAAACCGCTGTCGCTCACCACAAACACCTTCAGTCCAGGATACACACTTTGCAATGCCGCAAAATCTTGGTTCACTTGGTTTAAATCCAAATCTAACCCTACCGTACCAATCAGCTCGTTGCGCTGGTTAAAGGCAGGCGCCCTAAAAGTCAGTAAAATCTCGCCATCAGCATCCAAATAAGGATCGTTGACGTAGTGGTTCATTTGACCGAGAAATTCTTGCCAAAAAGGTCGCTGGTTAATGTAATAATCGGGATCAACGTTTTTACTGTCTTGATCATAATATTCCCAAGTGGCGGTTGTCGTGAAAAATAAACGTACGAGCGACGGATCTTGTTTTATCAACGATTGGAAATATTCACTAACGGGGATTAACGCTCGATGTTG
>JAOIUG010000046.1 GCA_028223395.1 Shewanella sp. | reverse complement strand
CCCTTGTAACGCGTAAAACACGTTCGCGCTTAAATACAGTCCATAGAGCTCAAACGTGGCCTGTTTAGGATCAAGATCGGCACGAAATTGCTGGTTAGCTATCGCTTTTGAGATCTGAATACTCAGGTAATCAATCCACACTTTGATGCTTTCTTGTAATGCATGCTGAATAACTGACGTTGCACTGGCTGGATCTTTCCAACTATCAATAAACATGCAACGCCCTTGAAAGGAATGATTCCAATCTAACCAATAGGCCAGTAATCGCTTAATTTTAGCTTCAATATCACCATCAACAATGGCTCTGGCAGGGGCAATCACCTTATGAGTAAAGATCTCATTCGCATACGCCAGCACCGCCAATTGGAGGTTATCTTTCGCGTTAAAGTGAGCAAATAGTCCACTTTTAGACATGCCACATTCTTTCGCCAGTGCACCGATGGTGAGACTTTCAAGCCCATTTTCGCTGGCAAGTGCAAATGCATGTCGTAAGATATGCGCTTTGGTGCTCTCTGATTTGCTCATGATTGCTCACAGGTTCATTTTATTGACAAAACGTATATTGATAACATATAGCACGATCGTTCTTTTTTAACAACGACAACATGCTTGGACAATAAAACAGCTGCGTGGCTGTCAATTTACTGTTATTAACTGGCGTGAAGGTAGAAGTAGAGCGCGGAATATTTCAATAACAACAGTAAAACGCAGTTGCGCCTTACTGTTGTTATCAAGTGAGGCGATTATTTATCCCGCATACGGAACGGGTTTCATGATCACCTCAGTGGTAAATTTCTGATTATTGATCACAGGAAAGCGGTCATAAGTTTGAAAAATCACTTTGCCTTGGTACAAAATCATGGCCACTACGCCATAGTTAGTTGAGCTGTTTATCGTGTCCTCTGGCAATAAAAACTTAAACGGCACAGGCGCTCTTACAATATTAAATGATTTTTGTGCAATAATCACACCCGGCGTATCTAAGTCAATGATAGCAATCGTAATACTGCTTCCTTGAGGAAGCGCAATTTTTTCTAAGTAGCCTGCAGCGCCATTGACAATCACTGGCGCTGGAGGTGTCACTGTCACGCAACCCACTAGCGTCATTAAACACAGAAATATCGTCCATTTTTGTTGTAATTTACTCATTATGTCTTCCTGAATGTTAACCAATAAATATTTATTTACGCTGCCGTTTATCCATACGGATCAAACCTTCTTGCGTTGCTGATGCGACTAGTTGCCCTTGTTGATTAAAGAATTTCCCTGTCACAAATCCTCGACCGCCACTCGCGTTTGGGCTTTCAATACTGTAAAGCAACCATTGGCTTAAATCGAGCGGACGATGAAACCACATGGCATGATCGATCGTTGCCATTCGCATTCCTGGAGTTAAAAAAGAAACCCCGTGTGGTTGTACGGCGGTCACTAAAAAATTAAAGTCTGACGCATACGCCAGTAAGTAATCATGCACACAGAAATTTTTGGGAACTTGTCCATTGGCTCTTATCCATACGTGGCGAATGGGCGCTGTTACCGTTGGTGTTAATGGATCGCCAGGATCCACCAAGCGCATTTCTATCGGTGCATCAGCCATAAACTTTTCTAGCACCCTAACAGGCACTTTATCTTGAAAACTCATCGCTAATTCTTGTTGGTTGAGCAAGCCTTCCGGTCCAGGGACATCAGGCATACAGGCTTGATGTTCGTAACCCTCTTCCAATGTTTGAAAAGAGCAAGTCATGTAAAAAATGGGCCGCCCTTTTTGAATGGCGCTGACACGTCGAGCACTAAAGCTGCCTCCGTCTCGCATGTTTTCAACATCATAAACAATGGGCAACTTTTCATCACCGGCACGTAAAAAATATGAATGTAACGAATGTACCCGCCGTTCAGATCCCACCGTTTGTTTTGCGGCGCTCAGTGCTTGGCCCATCACTTGTCCGCCAAACACGTGGCCAAAGCCAAGATCTTGGCTTTGGCCACGAAACAACCCTTCTTCTATTTTCTCTAAAGAGAGTAGCGCGAGTAAATCATCTAATACCTGACTCATCGAAACCTAAACCATATTGACTATAATAAGCTGCAAGCTTACCTCATCTAAGGTAAATATCGCCAGTGTTACTCAAGCGCAACATCATGCTGCTCAGCTGACATTTTTGCCCAAGCAGACACTTGTGACTCCCCTGAGGCGCGTCGATGACAAGGTTGAGCCTGATAGATCTCCTGCCATCGCTGATGAATGGCTTCTGGTGTGCAGTGAGCAGCATCAAACCGGCTGGCGGCATACTCGATTAATTCAGCATGGCTTATTCCACCTGCTGCGGCAAAAAGGTGTTGTCCTGAGGGGGCATTAGCACTGCATAAGTAAAGCACTGCAGATAAAACGGTTGTTTTAGAAAATAAAGGTTTAACCGCTGGCGCTAAGTGTGTTTCGACCATGTTGGTCACCGCATGAGGCGTAATGCTATTGACGGCAATACCTTCTACTTGCCCCTCAAGGTGTAAACTGTTCACCAATCCCATGAGTGCCATTTTGCTGGCACTAAAGCTTGCCTCATGCATATCACCAAATATGGTGCTGGCACAGGTCATAATGACGCGCCCATAGCCATTTTGTTTCATCGTTGGCCACACCGCTTGAGTCATGTTGAAACTACCGTGGACATCGACATCAAACTGACGCTTCCAGCTCATTTGTGTGATCTGCTCAAACGGCTCTGGATGATGCACTCCTGCATTATTAATGAGAATATCAATTTTCCGCCAACTTGCGATCACCTCAGCCAGCATTAACTGAACAGCTTTGGCATCACTTACATCGAGGCAAAAAGCCTGCACTTCAGCGCCTAAACTCCTTATGGCTTGAGCGCAGTCACGCAACCCTGAACCAGCTGCTGATAGCGGCTCAAGATCAATAATCACCACGCGCGCGCCGCGTTCAGCCAATGCTATCGCATAAGCTCGTCCTAACCCTGTCGCCGCGCCGGTCACTATCGCGACTTGATTTTCAAAACGCATTGTCTATTCCTTTAAATCGCTTAATAGAAGGCTGTTTCCCAGCTAATAACTGCGCTGTAAAGCCGATATAAAAATATCTCAATTAAAATTTAACGCATTGATCAATAGTGTTAATCAATGAATTTTCACAGGTTAACAATATGGCACATTATTAAGGGAACAAAGTGTGCGCTAGATCCAATTATAAGCAGGATTGTTAAGTGCCAAAGTGTCAACTTGCTTGTTCATACATGCTGTTTAATTCTTACGATAACGCCACTGTTTAGCGACGGTTAATTTTGTTATCATGCTGGCTGAATATCTTTTTTGCATCGTCACTTTTCGATGTCTTTATCTGCAAAGTAAATAAAAATGAACCCTTGGATCCTCGCAATACGCCCCAACACTCTCCCTGCAACCATTGGCCCTTTATTGGTTGGCAATGTGTTGGCATTCCAATTGGTGCAATTTAGTTGGTTTATTGCTGTGATATCGATGCTTTGCGCTGTATTACTGCAAATTACCGTTAACCTTGCCAATGACTATTTTGACTATAAAAGCGGGGTGGATACTGACGAACGTCTTGGTCCTGTTAGGGCGACCCAAAGTGGCCAGCTTACTCCCAAGGCCGTGCGTAATGCCATGATATTGTGTCTTCTGTTAGCGTTGTTTGTCGGAACATTGTTAATTATTCATGGCGGCTGGCCTATCGCGGTGTTGGCCATCGCGGCGGTATTAGCGGCATTAGGCTATAGCGCAGGCCCATACCCGCTGGCCTCTCACGGTCTCGGTGAAGTGGCGGCATTTGTATTTTTTGGATTGATTGCGGTGGTTGGCAGTTATTTTTTACAGGCCGGTTATACCAATACTAACGCTTGGTTATTAGGCGCAGCGATAGGTTTTTTAAACGCAGCGATTATGCTTGTCAACAACACACGAGACATGGAAACAGACGCTAAAGCTGGCAAGATGACGTTAGCTGTGCGCCTTGGGCTTGCCCAATCACGTATTTTTTACCAAAGTTTCGTTTACCTACCCTTTGCCATTATTATTACTGGTTTTTTGATGGGAATGTTATCGGGAACGCCTGTATTACTGGCAGGGCTTGCTTTTATTCCAGCTCGCAATTTATGCCATGACTTTAATGAGGTGATCGGTGCCGAACTCAATCCTCTATTAGCTCGCACCGCTAAGCTCACTTTACTATACAGTGGCTTATTTAGTCTCGGCGTGATCATCGATTTACTGCTCGCTCGTTAATTGCCCGGCCGATCAGACAGACGTCTTAACACGTTAACGCTGAGTAAGTTTATATATGATTAAAAAGCCAACTTTATTCAGTTGGCTTTAGTGCTAAAATCTGAATAGTGGACATACTTGGCCGCCAGGCTTTTCAACATACCGGTAAGCAAGGTTCGAGCATATGTAACCTGCTTTATGCGGTGTCAAACAGTGTAATCGCTTCTTTAGGATTATGTGCATATACGCCATGAGACGCCATCGCAAAATCCCAACGCCATTGATTGATGGGCGACGGTTTTACTCAGCAGCCACTATCCCGGACGACCATCAATACGCGGCTTAGATAATATCGAAGCGTAATTGATCACAAACATGGCAAATGCCAATGACCAGAAAAAACCTGATAGCCATAACCACAACTGATAATATTCAGGAGCCATTATCGGCATAATCGCTCGCAGTACTGCAGCAAGCGGCAATGACAGAAAAGCCAGCTTCATATTAGGCCCTTCATAAATATTGCGGCTAGTATGACCCAGCGAAACACGTGAGATCATAGACAAACAAATTTGCGCTAAGGTGCCAATGGCAAATAAATGCATTAATTGGCGATAAGCCATCGCATTATCAATATTCGCTGCAAGTAAAAAAAGCGTTAAAGGTAAAAAACAGTAAGCCACATGAAGCGACCACAACATGGGTTCTTTTAATGTTTTATGCGGAAACCAACGCAACCAGCGTATTAAGTGTAAGCCACCAGCGGCCATTAACAGTCCCTGTTCGATAGGCTGCGGCAATAATTGACTCATGGCTTGCACCACTAATACTATCATCACCAAAATAAGACTTTTTTCTAACCAAGCGATAGGCGTAGGCTTCGTCGCTTTGATCCGCATAGCAGTAAAAAATGGGATCACCCTTCCGCCCACTATCGTGATCAATAAACCCAACCACCACATCATCGCTTGCCAGATCTGTGAGCTTAGAGAGAAGTCTTTCGTTGCCAAAGCATAGTAACTCAACAAGTTGATCCCTAATGCCACCAGCAACATGATCGGGAATCCAATGTTATGCCACTGCCTTACTTTATATATGCAGCGCCCGATTTTGAGTGCACTCAAGCCTAAAAACAGTGAGTCAAACACTGCTGGTAGCCATAAGGGAATAGGCATTGGTAATAACAGTGTGATCCGTGCCAACAACCAACAACTAAACGTCAACACTAATGCCCAACCTTTCATACCTGGCTGACCTGTCCAGGTTTGTACTGAGGTCAGCAAAAAACCACAGACAATGGCCAATGCAAAACCAAACAGCATTTCATGAGGGTGCCACCATAACGGCACCACTGCCCCCCAAAAATCCGTTTTAAATAGGCTATATGTCGGATAAAACCATGTCACTAACCACAGGGGAATAAACAGCATCGCCACTATCGCTCCCCCTAAGAAAAATGGCCTAAAGCCCAACCTAAAAAATGCGGGGATAGTCTCTGTCTCTGCTGGGTTATCAATATTTAGCATTGTGTCATCCTCACGCCTTAACCTGCATTTAAAATATACCTTTAATATGAGCATTCAGTGTATAGATCTGCATTTTTGATTACAATTGATATCTCAAGCACAGGTCACTTGTGTGAGCCACATAACTATTCTCGTCACTGTGTATTGGATACATTATATTGCCACTCTGTTGCACACTGGCCCAGCGTGCTCAAACGCAACACTTTTCATCTCTTTCATTGATCTCACTACACTAATGCTCAGATAATAGTCTAGACTAAGTGAATTAATTCATATGCAAGGACGTATTATGTTAATACTGACTCGAGCCGCCAATAGCACGATTATTCTTAACAATATTTATGACGAATACGGAAATTCGTTAGGCAGAATAGAAATCAATTTTTTCAAAGAAAATCGCATTGGTATCGAAGCTGATAAGTCGATTGATATTGTCAGAGCAGAAATACTCGATGATGAACGAGGTGTCACTTAGCCGCTGAGTGTTTCACTGTGCATTAAAGCAACTGAGACTACGGTTAACTGCACTGCGCCTTGGATATCACAAAAAAATGTGTGCTCTGCTAAAGACTGGCTGTTAACTGCATGTATCTAATGGATATTAATCATTTATTCTACAATAATCAATGATTAAGTTATGTGATGAATGTCCCTGGAAAGTGCTAATACAAACGCCCTCATCAACTCCAAGTACTAACGTGTGCACCATGCCTTTTCATACTGGGTAAACCGTTTATTTGCCTCTTTGGTAGACAAAGTAATCAGTAAGAGGGATATCCACATCTAACCCCTTGACAGCAAAAGCCTCACAGGAACACATCACAGTGAGGCCATTGCATTAGACTTGGCTAAGTTAAATCCATTTCCTGGACTTTTTCATAAGCAATTTCGGGAGTGGTAACGACAGGTTTAGCGTGAAGATCAGCCTTCAAATGGCCCTTACGATGTTTTAATGCTGCGTCGAGTTTTTTCGCTGCCCTAGTAATAGCGGGGTACATCACTGGATCTGAGCCTGATGCAGAGATCCGACTGCCTTCATAATTGGTTCGAATTTCAACCTGAAATTCGCCATGTTCTTTAGCGATGATAATATCAAGTGCGATTAAAGTTGGAAAGTGGTTTTCTATCTTCGAAAACTTCTCTTGGACATGCTGTTTTACAACATCAGTAACATCTACGTGGTGACCAGAAAGATTGATTTTCATAGGTTTTCCTTTTTACAATGACTTCATATAATACATTTGGGCTGGCGCATTCATTTACAAGCTTTATAAACAATAATTCATACTATTCTTTGCTCAAAACCGCTGAGATCCTGACTGCCTTATTGCGTTTAAAACGTATAAAATAGCGATGACAAGCCTGAATTTGGCTGTCACTTTACCATATTCAAATATATTCACATTGGAACAGTAACGCTTTCAATCGTTAAAAATGGATAGGTATGACCCAAATCTACTCTTACTAATTTAGACAAAAAAACCGAGTTTAGCTGGGCTTTTCGCGGTCTTTTGTCAAAAAAATTAAAAATATTACAGTAGACATTTTGACATCAAACACTTAAGCATCGCTAAGCAGATTTGGGAAGACGCCGTGTCAATTTATACGCACTGACGCACTTTATTCACACGTATTCCATCCAATTTAATATGCTCCTTTCAGTACTATTATGCCAGTCCTATTTTGAAAAGTTCTATGCTCTTCACAGGTTAACGCTTACCATTTAAAATAGAGAAGCACAAAAAATGGGCCATGTTTATGCCCATTTTCTTCCGCTAATGACCGTGATCAACAGCTTAAGGTTTAGCTCGCCTTAATCACATCCATGTCATACCAAGGTGTTGGGTTAATTGGGCATCTGAAACGAACGCCTTCCCCTGTCACTTCGACAATGTCACTACGGATAGTTTTACCAGGCTCTATTGGAAACATATCAAGTGCTTCATGTGTTTTGAAATTTTGTAATTGAAAACCCACTAATTTTTCAGCTTTATTGGTAACAATAAATTGATACTTGCCAGGCTTTAACGAAGCTAATGTGTCTTTTGCGCTAAAATAGCCACCATGCTGATCGAGGTAAATCTCAACCACACCTTCTGCATTTTGAGACGGCGTAGCGGCAAAGCCTGAAGCACTAAACATCAGGGCTGTGATTAACATAACTTGACTCATGAACTTTTTCATTATCTATCCTTATTTTATATGTTGATATATCGTGTATTTATGTGAACGAAATTAGGATAGCGAATAATAAAAAAAGTCAGTATGCTTAACCGTCTACACTTTATGTCACATCGTCTCATTACGCATAAAAAAGACACCTGATATCGTGGCTCACTGACTCTAAGTAACTTATTTATCTATGATTGGCATCAACGAAATACTGAGTAATTTTCACCTTAGTGCAACCATTTTTCACCGTTCATTATTGTGCAACACCTGGAGTACTGACACTTCCGGCAGTGGTTTGGCAAGCTTCCATTTAATGAGCCAAGGTCAAGCCTTTCTTTATTGCGGCGAGACTAAAGCCTATGAATTAAGCGCTGGCGATCTGGTGATTTTCCCTCATGATGCGCCTCATGTTATTAGCAGTTGCGCTGAAGAGACTGCCGCCGTTAACACCTCCCGTTTTATCGCCTACCCAATGACAGACAACGCCACAGATAAAGCTGGCCTCATTTGTGGTTATTTTGATTTCGGTGACGATAAAGCACATCCACTGATCAAGCAGTTGCCTAGCCACATTGTGATCCACAAACATGAGCAGCAAGGCGCACTCGGCCAGATCACCCATAGCCTCATTGAAGAAGCCAAACTTGGCAACATGGCCAACGAAGTGATTTTATCACGGCTCAGTGAGATCTTTTTTTTGAGTTTAATGAGACAACTGGCTTTAGATGAGCACACTCATCTGGGGTTATTTAAGGCATTACAAGATCCTAAAATGCATAAAGTACTCCAAGCACTTAATCGTGATTTAGCCCAACCTTGGACGGTCAGTTCAATGGCTGAGCTTGGCGGCTATTCACGGGCCAGTTTTGCGAGCCACTTTAAAACCTATTTACAAAGCACGCCACTGGAATACTTAACCTATTTACGCTTATCTAAAGCACAAAAGCAGCTACAGGCCGGTGAAAGTGTCTATAAAACGGCTCTCGATGTGGGCTACCAAAGTGATGTGAGCTTTGCTAAAGCTTACAAGCGTCATTTTGGCTACGGCCCAGGTACTAGCCGTAAAGTAGCGGTGTGATCGGGCTTATTTTAACAATACGTTGTATCTGACAAGGAACTAAAATGAGTTTTAACGTTAACGTCACTTGGCACTGCGCCACAACGGCGACGCTTCCATCCACCGATTTTTGTCGAGATCACCATATTGTGTTTGGCAGCGGCCAAGCCGTGCATGCTTCATCCGCTGCGCAGTACCATGGCAACGCAGATCTTGTTAATCCAGAAGAAAGCCTGTTAGCAGCCTTATCTTCTTGCCATATGCTGACATTTTTAACCATTGCTCATATTAAACGCTTGCCTGTTGTCAGCTACCAGGATCATGCTGAAGCCCTATTGAGCAAAAATGCACATGGTAAACTCTTCATCAGTCATATCTCTCTAAAACCACAAGTGACATTTGCCGCGGGTATTACCGTCGATACAAAAACCATGAGTAAAATCCATGATAAAGCACACGCCAATTGTTTTATTGCCAATAGTCTTAATCCGCAAACAATCGTTGAAGTGATCAATCTTAATCCTTCCTTTATTTAAAGCACTTTAGTTAAATTCCACCGCTAGCATCTAAAAACCTTTTATATCCAAAGCTTATGATTTTAAAGCGTGAATGACGTGAGTTAGAAAATAATTTAATTTCAGAGTACACGCGTAAGCTCATGAATTTTTTATGGTTATACAATAATCACCCAACACAATTCGAACAACCGTTTAAATTTATTGTTTGAAAATTTGATCTCACCCGTATTTTATGCCGTAATATGGAATATACCCTGGTCCGATGAGCATAGAAAATGAGCCTAAGAACTAAACTAAAAAAAGTATTACCAAGCATTTCTACCACAGAACAAGAAGCACTTGACGCTGGCGATGTGTGGTTAGAGGGATCCATTTACCAAGGCGTACCCGACTTTGCCGCCTTACGAGACATCCCTGTCGCGACTTTATCCGCTGATGAACAAGCTTTCCTTGATGGCCCAGTGCAAACCTTGATGGAAATGGTCAATGATTTTGAGATCCAGCAAAGTCAGCATCTACCAGACAACATTTTAACCTTCCTTAAAGACAATAAATTCTTCTCACTTATTATCCCAAAATCATTTGGTGGTCTCGAATTTAGTCCTTATGCTAACTCAACCATTGTGGCCACTATCGCCGCTAAAAGCTCCGCCGTTGCCGTGACGGTGATGGTGCCCAACTCATTAGGGCCAGGTGAGCTGCTTATGCACTACGGCACCTCTGCTCAGCAAGATCACTGGCTACCTCGCTTAGCTAATGGACGTGAAATCCCCTGCTTTGCATTAACCAGTCCAGAAGCTGGCTCCGATGCGGGTGGCATTCCTGATATTGGCACCGTCACAATGGGAGAATATGAAGGCGAACAAGTCTTAGGTTTAAGTGTCACTTGGGACAAACGCTATATTACCTTAGCACCGATTGCCAGCGTGCTTGGGTTGGCCTTTAAGGTGGAAGATCCTAACGGATTGCTTGGCACCAAAGAGCACCTTGGTATTACCTGTGCGCTTATTCCCAAATCGCACCCTGGTGTGCAATTAGGTAACCGCCATGATCCGATGGGGATCCGCTTCTATAACGGCACCACTCGTGGCAACAATGTGTTTATTCCGATGGATTTCATTATTGGCGGCCAGAAAAATATTGGTCGAGGTTGGGCCATGTTAGTGGCTTGTCTTGGCGCAGGCCGTGGGATCTCACTGCCCGCTTTAGGCGCCTCCGTGAGCCAATGTTCCTTTAAGTCTTCTGCTGAGTACGCTGCTGTACGCGAGCAATTTGGCCTCTCTATTGGCAAGTTTGAAGGTATTCAAGAGAAACTGGCTGACATAGCAGGTAAAACGTATCTGCAAGAAGCCATGCGCGTACTCACCACTGAAGGGCTAGGTTTAGGCTTAAAACCATCAGTGGTCACGGCTATCGCTAAATACCACATGACAGAGCTCGGCCGCGATGTATTGGACTCAGCCATGGACATACAAGCAGGTAAAGCGATCCAAAATGGCCCTCAAAATACCCTCGCCTCTGGTTACGTTGCACAACCCATTGCGATTACAGTGGAAGGCGCAAATATTCTGACGCGTAATTTAATGATCTTTGGCCAAGGTGTGATGCGATGCCACCCTTATCTACAAAGCATGGTTGAATCCATTCATTCTAACGATAAAAACGCGGATAGCGTATTTAATGGTATTTTACGAAAAACCGTCAGCTACAGTGTTGCTAACAGTTTGCGTGCCTTTAAACTTGGGCTATTGCCTTTCACCGCCGCAGCCAGTTCAACATTACCCGAGGTCAAACCTTACGAGCAATCAGTCCATAAGCTGGCGTCAAAATTAGCCGTCTATGCCGATTTCTCACTGCTTGTTTTAGGCGGTAAGTTAAAACAAGCTGAAATGTTATCAGCACGTCTAGGCGATGTGATGAGCTACTTATACGCAGCAATGGCATCTATCCGTTATTATGAAAAAAAGCTTACATCCAATGAAAGAGTTGAAGCGGCGCCTTACTTCCATTACGCAACACGTTGGTCACTTTGCCAAGCAGAAAAAGCATTATTAGACTTCTTAGATAACTTCCCTTCGTCAAGCACACGTAAATTGATGCGCTTACTCACCGTCACTTACTCACCTAAGATGACAAAGATTAACGATGACTTAGTGCGTGAACTCGCTGAACAAGCACAGTTAAATACCGACTTTAAAAAGCACCTCACTCACCTTGTAAAACCTATTGCTGGCGACGGTAATGATATTAACGAACAAGCATACCTTGCCAAGATAGGATGTTTACCATTACTGGCTAAAGTGAAAAAAGCGATTAGAGCGCGTAAAGTTAAAGCTGGCATTAAGTTTTCACTCACGCTTGATGCTGCACTGGAAGCCAAAATCATTGATGAAGGTGAGCACAAATTACTACAAGACTACAATCTAAAGCGCGAGCGAGCTATCCGTGTCGATGAGTTTGATTTTGACATGAACCTCGTCACCGGGGAAGCAGAGATGAAAACCACACACTAGCAATACCGTCGTGGGTATTAAACACTAAAAAAGACCGTTTTGTGTTCACAAAACGGTCTTTTTCATCTGAGTCTTTTATCGCTTAGCCAATGTACGCGGTTGTTCGCTCCAGTTAAGGTGGTACTTCTCACCAGCTGGTGTGTCGGTACGCTCAAAAGTATGCGATCCAAAAAAGTCCCGCTGCCCCTGCAATAAATTGGCCGGTAACACCTGACAACGATAACTATCATAATAAGTTAATGCAGAGCTTATGCACGGCACAGCGATCCCCTTCAGCACCGCACCTGCCACCGCCAAACGCCAGTCCTGTTGCTTTGCAGACAAAGACTGAGAAAAAGTGTCAGCCATTAATAAGTTATCCAACGCTGGTTCTTGCTGATAAGCCTGCGTAATTGACTGTAAAAAAGTTGCACGAATAATGCAGCCCGCGCGCCATATTTTGGCGATTTCAGCAAAGTCTAGTGACCAATTTTGCTCTTTCGCTTGCATCGACATCAGCTGAAAACCTTGTGCATAGCACGCTACTTTGGCGCAATATAATGCATTTTCTAACTGTGTAATAAAAGCGTGTTCATCGTCATCACTTGTTGGTGTCTTTAAGCCAAGTTCAGGGCCTGAAAGTAACGCGCTTAACACTTGGCGTTGAGACTTTTGCGTACTCACGGCGCGAGCATAAACAGCTTCCGCTATCGTAGGAGCTGGGCAGCCTATTTGTAAACTACTCACCGCAGTCCACAAGCCTGTGCCCTTTTGTCCCGCTTTATCAAGGATCATGTCAACTAACGGCGCGCCAGTTAACGGATCAGCTTGTTGTAAGATGTCAGCACTTATCTCCATTAAATAGCTATTTAGCGAACCGGCGTTCCAGCGCTCAAACACGCTCCCCACTTGCGCGGGGGTGTAACCAAGCCCATCACGCAGCAATTGATATGCTTCACAAATCAATTGCATATCCGCATATTCAATACCATTGTGCACCATTTTCACGTAATGACCTGATCCCGCAGGTCCAATATAAGCGGTACATGGTTCGCCTTCTTTTACCGGGTTACCCGGTTCAAAGCGTTCAATGGGTAAGCCCGTTTTCGCATCGACCTTAGCCGCAATCGCTTGCCAAATAGGTTCAATACGATTCCATGCAACTAAGCTACCGCTGGGCATTAAAGAAGGGCCAAAGCGAGCGCCGACTTCACCGCCAGAGACTGCGCAGCTAAAGAATATGAAGTCCTTTGCATAATGCTTTTCACGCTCTATTGTATCAGTCCAAAGACTGTTACCTGTATCGATAACGATATCATCACTTTCAATACCCGCTTCAATGAGAGATTGACACACGCCATCTACCGGATCGCCCGCAGGAACAGATAGAAGCACTATTCGTGGTTTCTCCAGTTTCGACAGCATCTCAGCAATACTGTTGCAACCACTCACCCGCGGGTTACTCACATGAGTTAGATACTTAACACGCTCTAGCTCTTCTTGGTTAACCACCTCTTTTACCTTGTCAGCATCTAAATCAAATGCTGCAACGCGATACTGGTTATCGGCGATATTGAGTGTCAGATTTTTACCCATCACGCCCAAGCCTATTACCCCAACATCATCAAACTTAGTAGAATTTCTCATTTAGTTTCTTCCGCAGATCACACAGCCACGCTTTCTATTTTAGTCGTAATTTACAAATATATAATGGCTTAACACACTTTAATTTTTTGTCATTGTACTGCCCATCATCATTTAATGGCTCATGTCGAGCAAAAAACGCTGGCAACATCTCAAAAAAACGGGAGTCAACACAACTTTAAGGCGCAAATCGTTTTTCCTCCAATAGACTCACTCAATGATGAACTGTCTATTTCCCGCTTGGGCAGCGAACCGTTTCAACCTGTTCTGGGACGTCAAAGTCACTATCGACACTTCTTATTTACACAAAGCCTTAAACGATTAATATTATAATGTGTAGTGAAATTTGCTAACGACGAATACAAATACACCAAAATAACAACATTAATGATGAATAATATTTGCAATTGATACAAAGATTAACGTTCTTATGCCTTTTTAGTTTATAAATAGCATGAACATTATTAATAGAACGGAATTTATACCAATGAACAAATGGATT
>JAOIUG010000045.1 GCA_028223395.1 Shewanella sp. | reverse complement strand
TGATCTTGGTTGTTGCGGTCTTGTCATGTTTATTGCGCATATTAGGTGGTACTAATGATAAGTGCTATTGCGCGGAGCGCTAAAGAACACCACCAACGGATGAGTTGATAATCGTCGCCACTGACTGGCTTTTTACTTTGAGTGATGACTCTTGCGGAAATGCGTTATTTAAATCTTGGTTCGTTGGTTTTTAATGACTTTTGAAGGACAGAGCTACTGAGTCAGTATTGAGTAATCTTGATTGTTTAAATTGAACAATGATAAGTAGTGCTTGAGATTACTGGCTTCATGTTGCCAAGTCAGTGGTGTAATACTGCGTAAGATAACATGTTGTGATTTGCGCTCTAACATCAACTCGAGATCTAGCATACGCTGGTATTCATCTGCTGTTAAATTCGCTTTACTGGCTCGGCGCAAGTTTCTGTGTGGGAGTAGTCTTTGTTGGTTCCACTTTAAAGTGCTGCTTTGCAGTGTTTGCCATTGTTGCTTAGTGAGACTGTGGCGCTGCTTATCTAGCCAGATAGCCAAGAGTAATAGATTAACATCGAGCAGGTACTTATCTTGCAGTTGTATGCATAAATGCTGATGTTTAAGGTAAATTTCATCGCAATCTTGCCAAAGTTGTTGTGCGAGCTGCTGTTGAAAGCGCATATTAACCTACTATTATTTGCTGTTTATTAACAAGGGGGAAGCTCCCCTTGTTAATAAGGTTTGCCTTTTATTGGGCGTGACGTACGTTTTGTTCAATCTCTTCTATTTGTTCTTGCACCTCTAGCCATTGCATCTCGCTTTCTTCTAAACCCTGAGTAAGCTTGGTGCGCTCATTAAGTACCTGGGTAAGCTTAGGCTTGTTGTCAGCTTCATAGAGGCTAGTATCCGCGAGCATATCTTCTAACTCTTGCAAACGGTCAGAGGCTTTTTGCTGCTCTTTTTCTAACTTGGTTTGGATTTTTTTCATCGGTGACAGCTTTTGCCTAAGCTCGGCTTCCAGGCGCTTTTGCTGTTTTTTGTCTTGAACGGGTTTGGCAGTTGCGACGGCCTCGTCTTTATTGGCCGCTTTAGCAGCATCGAGTAACCATTGATGATAGTCATCAAGATCACCTGCAAAGCTTTTTACTTCACCTTGGTCGACTAAATAGTAATCGCTACAACTTAGACGCAATAAATGCCTATCGTGCGAGACAATAATCATCGCACCTTCAAATGACTGCAGCGCCATTGTCAGTGCATGACGCATCTCTAAATCGAGATGGTTGGTAGGTTCATCGAGTAGTAATAGGTTAGGGCGTTGCCAAACCAGTAGTGCCAACACGAGACGTGCTTTTTCCCCTCCAGAAAACGGACGCACTGGCGCAACGGCCATATCACCGTTAAAGCCGTAACCTCCTAAAAAGTTGCGTAGCTCCTGCTCTTTAGCGTTAGGCGCAAGGCGGGCAAGGTGTTGCAGCGGTGTATCATCTAAGCTTAGAAACTCTAACTGGTGTTGGGCAAAGTAGCCGATATTTAGACCTGGATTGGTTTCGTACTTACCTTTCATTGGTGATAGTTCACCAGAAAGCAGTTTGACTAAGGTTGATTTACCTGCACCATTTCGACCCAGCAAACCAATGCGTGCGCCGGGTACTAAGTTTAAATGTACCTTTTTAAGGATTTCAGTTTCGCCGTAACCGATAGAGACTTGCTCCATAGTCACTAGCGGATTAGGCAGAGCCTCTGGTTCTCTAAAGGCCATATGAAACGGGCTGTCAGCTTGCGATGGCAAAAGCTCTGTCATGCGTTCAAGTGCTTTTAAACGGCTCTGTGCTTGCTTAGCTTTACTGGCTTTATAGCGAAAACGATCTACAAATGACTGCATATGAGCTCGCTCTTTTTGCTGACGTTCAAAAGCGACTTGTTGCTGCGCCATACGTTCAGCACGGACACGTTCAAAGGCGGTGTAGTTGCCTTTGTAATAATTTAATTTGTAATTTTCGACATGCACTATCTCGTCGACAATTCCGTCGATAAAGTCACGGTCATGACTGATCAGGATCAAAGTGCCTTGGTAGGCTTTAATCCAACCTTCTAACCAGTACATGGTGTCTAAATCCAAATGGTTAGTCGGTTCATCGAGTAGCAGTAGATCAGAGCGGCATAATAATGCTTGGGCTAAGTTTAAGCGCATGCGCCAACCACCAGAAAAGCTCTTCACTGGATTTGACTGCTCCGCTTCGCTAAAGCCAAGGCCTGCTAATAGACTCGCGGCGCGGCTATGGATGGCGTAGCCGCCAATGGCATCAATTTTACCGTGTAGCAACGCGATTTTATGGCCGTCATCAAGCTCTTGAGCTTTATGCAGCTGAGCTTCAAGCTCACGGTATTCGGTATCGCCATCAATCACATACTCAATGGCGGCCACTTCGAGTGCCGGTGTTTCTTGGGCCACAGTGGCAGTTTGCCAGCCAGCAGGCATGGAAAAATCACCTTTATCGAGTGATATTTTGCCTAAAATAAGTGCAAGTAAAGATGACTTTCCGGTACCGTTGGCGCCGACTAAGCCCACTTTGTGGCCCGGGTAAACGGTTAATGAGGTTTCATCGAGCAGGGTTTTAGACCCGCGAACGAGTTGAGCTTGAGAGATGGTGATCATGGGTGCCGACTTGAGTCTGAGTAAGAGCAAATATTGGCACGGATAATAGCTTAGTTTCTAGTCTGACCGCTATCACCTACAGTTAAAACTCTGGCTATCTATCGGCTTATTTATACTTTTATGGCAAAATGGCGGCGAATTTACTCTCAGAGAACGAATAAATGACCACGATGACTAAAAAAATAAAGAAACGGTTTGTTGCGGGGGCCAAGTGTCCAATATGTAAAGCGAAGGAATCTATCGTGTTATTTAAAGATAATGGTATTGAAACGGTAGAGTGCGTTGAGTGTGATTATCGAGAGCAGCAAACCGATGAAAAAGTGGTTAAAAAAGCCACTGGCGCAGTGATTGGTGTCTTTAAACCCGAGTGATTGCGTATCATACCAATAGGGCATTTGTGAGCAGTCATCATAAGCCGTCATTCATCTTCAGGTGTTGTTTCGAGTAATTGTGCGATCCTCGCCAACCTATCTTGTCCCCAAACACTGAGTTGTCGATGCTTGTCTTGATAATGAAAGCTGGGGACTCCCCACAAACCCAGCGCTACCATTTCATCGAGATTCTGTTGTGCCCATTGTCGCCAGTTTGTTTGCGTTAATAGGCTTTGGGCATGCTGCCAATCTAAGCCGCTACGCTCAACAATGTGTTTGAGTCCTTCCGTTGTATCACTATGTATTCCTTGGCTATTAACGGCACGTGAGTAGTTTAATAAGTACGCAGTTGCTTTACCTTGCTGCTGGGCGTAATCAAATATGGCATAACACCTCTCTACACCTTTGCCCAAAGGATCCGCGACCTTGCCATAATCTATATTTAAGCGACGTGCTTCGCGAGTGGTGTCGTGAAAAATATACATTTTTTTGGCTTTAGGGACGGCTAAACCGCGCATTAGCATCGGAAGTACCGGCTTGATGATTAAGGGGATTTGATATTTCTGGGTCAGCTTTATAGCTTGCTCTAAGCCTAAATGCGAGTAAGGGCTACGTATAGAGAAATAAAGCGTCAAGCTGGCTTGCTGGCAATGACGGGGTTGGCTTGCAAGGGAGTGGTTAAGTTGCAGCCTAGTTTTAGTGCATAGTGGCGCTAAATTCTGACGGCTTAATGCAATCAAGCGCTGTTCTAAATAGGCGAGCCTATCAATGCCCCAATACCATTCGTTGCCATAATAAATGGTGCCAGCCTGATAATGACCAAGGTTTTTTAGTAATGCCGCATTGCGCGCTAAAACTTCATCCTCTACGAGACTCAAGCTAGCGTTAGCGTTATTGGAGGTGGGTTTTCCTTGCCAAAACTGCTCAAAAATCGTGATGAATTGCTGAAGTGCTGTGGTAGAAGGCTCGCAAGCTAATAGCGATTTGATAGCCATGACTTTATGTGCACGGTGACTTAAATCGGTGTCAGGAAAATCTACATCATATAGTTTGGCCAAATACTGACAATCGTTGAAGGCATTTTGCTGCCAAAGCAGGGGTTCAGGGAAGGCGTTGTGATCTTGTGAGCTTATTGGATGAAAAGCGACATGCAATGGCATTAATTTGCCGTAGCGAGCGATAAACTGCGGTAGCATTTGTAATAAAATATAGCTGTAAGGATCATCAATCTTAATGAACACTTTGAGGTTGTGAGGCTGGCGCAGCAGCTTGCGTTTAAGCTCCAACAGATAACGCTGGCTGTAAAGCAGCTCATTGCTGGATACACATTGTGCCAAATAAGGCATGACAGTGGTGTGAATAGACATAAAAGTAGGCTCATCGACAAATGTGAGTTTTAACATAAGCGCCAACGCGTTAAAGGTAAAGCGCTTAAAATATCGACCGTATTTATTATGGAAAATACGCCGCTATGCTGCATCTATTGCAATAACTGCTACAATAGCGCGCTAGCATTTATCATCGGCAAGTTTAGCCTCGTGGATTACAGGCGTTTGTCACTATATTTCATCGCTGTAGAGAATAAGCTACATTGCCTTTATAGTTAAAAGGTTATCGTAATTTACCTGCAATCAACTTCATTTTCGCAGTGAATACTTAGGAAAGAAACTTTGACTCAATCAGTCCTCGATACCGATGGCCCAGCGCCGTTTTCAACCCTAAAGCTCAAAACTGAGTTACTCGACAACTTAACCACGATGGGTTACGAGTCGATGACGCCGATTCAGGCGCAGAGCTTACCTGCAATCCTTAATGGGGAAGATGTCATTGGCCAAGGCAAAACCGGATCGGGCAAAACGGCTGCTTTTGGTTTGGGTCTGTTGCATAAATTAGACGTTAAGCGTTTTCGTATTCAATCTTTAGTCTTGTGCCCAACACGCGAGCTGGCTGATCAAGTGGCTAAAGAGATCCGCACTTTAGCGCGTGGGATCCACAATATTAAAGTCCTCACGCTGTGTGGTGGCGTGCCAATGGGGCCGCAAATCGGCTCACTTGAACACGGCGCACATATCATTGTGGGGACGCCTGGGCGCATTATTGATCATTTAGATCGCGGTCGTTTAGATCTCGAAAACGTCAATACATTAGTGTTAGATGAAGCAGACCGCATGCTGGAAATGGGCTTTCAAGTTGAACTTGAAGGCATCATGGAGCAAATGCCGATAGAACGTCAGACACTGTTATTTAGCGCAACATTCCCAGAGCAAATACAATCGATTGCCGATCAGATCATGTTTAAACCTGTGATGGTTAAAGTGGCATCGACCCATGCAGGAAATACCATTGAACAGCACTTCTATGAAGTGGGTAATAATAATGATCGCATGCGTGCATTGAAGTTACTGTTATTGCAACACCGACCTGAAAGCGCGGTAGTATTTTGTAACACCAAACGTGAAACCAAAGATGTGGCGGCGCAGCTTAAAAATGATGGCTTTAGCGTTGTAGCATTGCATGGCGATCTTGAACAAAGAGACAGAGATCAAACCTTGCTGCAGTTCGCCAACAAGAGTGTGTCGATTATGGTGGCAACCGATGTTGCAGCGCGAGGGCTGGATATTGATGCGCTGGACGCCGTCATTAACTACCACATAGCCTTCGATACCGAAGTTCATATTCACCGTATTGGTCGTACCGGCCGTGCGGGCAGTAAAGGCGCGGCACATACATTCTTTAGCGATGAAGATGGCTACAAAGTGGCATTGTTAGAAGATTATCTTGAGCTAGATATTGTTAGCGAAGGCCTACCTTCAGAGAATTTACTCGACACTTTTCCAACGCAGCCAAGCATGATTACCCTGCAAATTGATGGCGGTAAAAAACAGAAGTTGCGTCCCGGCGACATTTTAGGAGCACTTACCGGTGATGACGGTATTGAAGGCAGTGAAGTGGGTAAAATTAAAATTACCGATCATCGCTCATATGTGGCTGTTCATCGTAAAGTGGCTAAGCGTGCACTGCACAAAATAGTCAATGGTAAATTGAAAGGGCGCTCATATCGCGCCTGGGAAATGCGTTAATGACTCAACAATAATGTGGATCGGCCGATAAAGATCCAGTTTGGTCGCGGGTGTTTATCGGTTTAGTCCTTGCTAACGGCAATGTTGTAGCAGCGTTTAATAGGGTTATCGTTCAAATAGGGTTATTTGTGGTTATTTCAGTCACGGGCGATGTTAAGCCCGATAAAATTATTGAGTTAGAGCATCGATTGCTGCACCAACTCATCGTTGGTAAAAGTAAGTCTTCAGCATTAGCTGATGAACTTTATGCCGATCTTAGCGTTGAGAGTAATAAGCTTGAAATAGAGCGAGAAGCTGTTCGTGCGCGAATGAGAGAGCTGCATCGCAGTGAAGCGTTATACAAAGCGGTGTCAACCCAGTTAACCGCTTCTATTAATAAAGATCTAGAGTATCAATTATCATCAGCCCACTTGGTGCTAGAACACTCAAACCTTAACGCTAAACAGATTTTACTGCTCGATACCTTGTATTCAGCGCAGGTTGATTTAGCAAAAATACGCCCTTTAGTGGCCCAATTACCTTGGCTGCAACGTGATCTTATCAATATCATTAATAGCCCTAAATTTCGTCATCGCAGACCTAAGTTTGCAGATGTCCAGGTCACGGATCTGAAACTGGTGCTCAATTACATTGGCATTGAAAATCTGCAAGCGCTTATCCCGTATTTTTGCCTACGTCATTTAATGCCCAGCGGCCAATCAAAGCTGATGTGGGTAACTCAAAAGTTATGGCGTTATAGCATAGTCAACACCATTGCGACTCAAGCACTGGCACAGTTACATGAGCAAGACAGTGCTTTTTTCTATAGCTGCAGTTTGATGAGCCAACTGGGCAATACCTGCGTGATCGGTCATTGTGCAAAAGCATTTGATACCACATGGGGAATGTGGCTCAAAGAAGCCAGTGCGAGCCGTGACAAAACTATTTATGATGCGGTGATGGCGACAGAGTTGCCCGCAATGGATGTTTATCAACAGGTACTGACACAAAGTCGCTCATTAAACTGGCAATTATTAGAGCTGCTTAACTTCCCACAAAGCCGTTTAACCAAAACCTATAAGTCCATTGATACTAGTTTGACATACGCAGACTTAACCGACGACGCTAAACTGCTGGCGAGAGCCAATTGCTTTTCTCATGTTTACCTCTTACAAGAAGCGGGCAACATTACTGCCGAAGAGCGACGTTTCATGTACCACTATTACCAATTTACCGAGCAAGAGTTAATCCGTTTAAAAGCGCAAAATTACCGAAAAATGTCGCTTATTTAGCCGCGTAATATGGACAGCATTCCTGTATTTTTAGCCGGCTCAATCAGAATGGTTGACACTTGTTTAACCTCCAAACAGACGTCTATACATCCCGTTATTTTTGTTGCAAAGTTGTATAAAAAAGTTGTGTGAACAAAACCATTTTGGTTAGTTAATCATGTCTTGATTAATAAAGTAGCACTTTTACGCTTCATAAGGCGATTGTCACTGAATCGGGTAGGTTATTTATTCAATAAGTTTGAATAGTTAGTGTTTTGAGGCGCTAGATAAGTTTTTTATGACTAAATATGCTTAACTGCCCGCCATATCTGTGTTGATAATTCAGTTCTTTAAATTTTTTATGCACTGCAAGTGCTTGTCTACGGCTAGATGCTTGTGAAAAACTGGTATTTTGATCACATTTTAGCTAATAATATCATTCTAGCGAAACAAGCAACCGCGACGCCATTGGCATAATATCAAGGCGTCGATCGGAAAAAGGCTGTTGTGATGCAGTCGAAAATTTGAAAGGATGAGAAAGCATGAGCATTAACAAAAATATTACACGAGCCCAGTTTGACGAAGTCATGGTGCCTAACTACGCCCCTTCAGCAGTTATCCCTGTGCGCGGCGAAGGTAGCCGAGTTTGGGATCAAGAAGGTAAAGAGTTTATCGACTTTGCTGGTGGTATTGCGGTTAATTGTTTAGGTCATTGTCATCCAGCTTTGGTTGGTGCGCTAAAAGAGCAAGGTGAAAAGCTGTGGCATTTATCTAATGTGATGACTAACGAACCTGCGCTTGAATTAGCGACCAAGCTTGTTGATGCCACATTTGCAGAGCGTGTTTACTTTGCCAACTCTGGCGCAGAGGCAAACGAAGCCGCGCTTAAACTTGTCCGTCGTTACGCGATGGATAAGTTTGGCGCTGAGAAAGATCAAATCATCGCATTTGATAAAGCCTTCCATGGTCGTACTTTCTTCACCGTTAGTGTCGGTGGTCAAGCGGCATACTCTGACGGTTTTGGCCCAAAACCACAGAGCATTACTCACGTACCATTCAATGATATTGCGGCGCTAGAAGCTGTATTTTCTGACAAAACCTGTGCTGTAATGATGGAGCCTCTTCAAGGTGAAGGCGGCATTATCGACGCCGATCCTGAATTCTTAAAAGCGGTACGTGCACTGTGTGACAAGCACAATGCGCTGCTGGTATTTGATGAGGTTCAAACCGGTGTTGGTCGTCTTGGTGAGCTTTATGCTTACATGCGCGGCGATGTGGTACCTGACGTACTGACGACTGCTAAGGCACTGGGCGGTGGATTCCCAATCGCGGCGATGCTGACTACTAAAGAGATCGCCGATCACCTTAAGATTGGTACCCACGGTTCAACATACGGTGGTAACCCACTAGCCTGCGCCATTGGTAACGCAGTACTTGACGTGGTTAACACGCCTGAAGTGTTAGATGGCGTGAAAAAGCGTGAGCAGTTGCTACGTGACGGCCTAAACAAAATCAATGACAAATACGACGTATTCACTGAAGTACGTGGTCAAGGTTTGCTAATTGGTGCAGTCGTTAATGAGAAGTACCAAGGGCGTGCTAAAGAGTTCTTAGTCGCTGGGATCCAAGAGGGCGTTATGAGCTTGGTTGCGGGTGCAAACGTGGTACGTTTCACTCCTTCTCTGGTTATCCCAGAAGCTGACATCGCGGAAGGCCTAGCGCGTTTCGAGCGAGCCGTCGCTAAAGTCGTCGCAGCCTAATTGGCAAACGAAGCGCTAGATCATGCTAGCGCTTTTTGTCTTTAGGACATTTACAGAGTGTTTTTAGCCGCGTTTAACGCACTAAAGAGCCGATTGTAAGTGATAGTAAGGAGACTCTTAGATGTTAATTATACGCCCCATTCGATCCACTGATTTTGACGCGCTATATCAAATAGCAGAAGAGTCAGGGCATGGGTTCACATCGTTACCCGTCAATGAAGCGTTGCTTCGCAGCAAAATTGCGCGAGTGGAAGCCTCGTTTACCAAACAGGTTGATAAGCCGTTTAATGAAGGCTATTTAATGGTGCTTGAAGATACAAGCACTGGCGATGTTGTTGGCACTTGCGGTATTGAAGCGGCTGTGGGCATGGAAGATGCCTTCTACCATTATCGCCTTGGCACCGAAGTGTATCACTCAAAGCAGATTGATGTGCGCAATGAAGTCGAGACTTTGACGTTATGCCACGATTACACTGGCGCCGCTGAGCTGTGTACTTTATTTTTGCGCGGCAGTTACCGTAAAAACAACAATGGTCGCATGCTATCACGCAGCCGATTTTTGTTTCTAGCTCAACACGCCGACCGTTTCGGTGACACCGTGATTGCAGAAATGCGCGGTGAAAGCGACGACGAGGGTAATTCACCTTTTTATGACTGGCTGCAAAAAAACTTCTTAGGCATTGATTTTGTTGAAGCAGATTATCTTTCAGGCTTAGGGAAAAAGGCATTTATGGCAGAAATGATGCCAAAGAATGCAGTTTATGTTTGCCTGCTACCAGAAGCCGCACAAAAAGTGATTGGTGAAGTGCATGCCAACACTCGACCTGCACTTAACTTATTGCAAGCAGAAGGCTTTAGATCCCGCGGCTACGTCGATATTTTCGATGGCGGGCCGACTGTAGAGTGCAACCTAAATGATATTCGCTCGGTACGCGAAAGCCGGCTGCTTACAGTATCCATTGGTGATACTCCTGCGGCTGCAACCAGCTATATTGTTGCAAATACTCAACTTGAAAATTACCGCGCTACAGCTGCACAGTTAGCTGTATCAGACGACAACGACCACGTGATTTTAGATGCTAACACTGCTGCAGGCCTTAAGGTTGCAGAAGGTGAGCAGATCCGTGTCTTGGCCATGTAGGATAAAAAAATGACACAATTTATTGAAGGTAAATGGACAGCGGGTTTAGGTCATGAAGTGACATCAATTAACCCTGCTAACCAAGAAGTGATTTGGCACAGCAAAACAGCGACGCCAGAGCAGGTCAATACCGCAGTCGATGCTGCGCGTAACGCTCAGTTTGATTGGTTTATGCTCGGTTTTGAAGCGCGCTTAGCCATTGTTGAAGCGTACCGTGAGCAACTTGAAGCAAACAAAGCTGAGATGGCGGAAGTGATTGCACAAGAAACCGGTAAGCCGCAGTGGGAAACCGCCACAGAAGCTGGCGCGATGATTGGCAAAATTGGTTTGTCTGTCGCCGCTTTTCATAAGCGTACTGGTACCAGTGAAAATGACACGCCAGCAGGCCGCGCTGTATTGCGCCACAAGCCACATGGCGTGGTTGCCGTGTTTGGCCCTTACAATTTCCCTGGTCATTTACCAAACGGTCATATCGTACCTGCGTTGTTAGCGGGTAACACCGTGGTATTTAAACCATCAGAGCTCACGCCAAAAGTGGCTGAGTTGATGCTTAAACTGTGGGAAAAAGCAGGCTTGCCAGCGGGTGTGATTAACCTTGTTCAAGGCGAAGTTGAAACCGGTAAAGCATTAGCGTCTCATCCACAAATCGATGGTTTGTTCTTCACCGGTAGCTCTCGCACGGGTCATATTTTGCATCAGCAATATGCAGGCGATCCTGGTAAAATTTTAGCACTAGAGATGGGCGGTAATAACCCGCTGATCATTAAAGATGTTGAAGACACTAAAGCTGCTGTGCATGACATTATTCAGTCTGCTTACATCTCATCAGGTCAGCGTTGCACTTGTGCTCGCCGGTTATATGTTGAGAAAGGCGCAGCCGGTGATGCATTGCTTGAGCAACTGGCAGCAGCGGTTAAACGCATTGAAGTTGGGGCGTGGAACGCGCAGCCTCAGCCATTTATGGGATCGATGATTTCAGAAACTGCCGCCAAAGGCATGGTGGAAGCGCAGCGTAATTTAGTCAACCTAGGCGCGACCTCAATGGTTGAGCTGACGCACCTAGAAGCGGGGACAGGTCTTGTCTCTCCTGGTCTTATTGATGTCTCTGACGTGATTGAACTGCCTGATGAAGAGTACTTTGGCCCGCTACTTCAAGTGGTTCGTTACAGTGACTTTGACGAAGCTATCAAACTGGCTAACGCGACACGTTATGGTCTATCTGCCGGCATACTGGCCGATAGTCGTGAAGACTATGACTACTTCTTAGCCCGTATTCGTGCTGGCATTGTTAACTGGAATAAACAGATCACTGGCGCATCAGGCGCAGCGCCTTTCGGTGGTGTCGGGGCGTCAGGTAACCACAGAGCCAGCGCATTTTATGCCGCAGACTACTGCGCTTACCCGGTTGCTTCAGTAGAAGCTGACGCCGTCAGTTTACCTGCCACACTAAGCCCAGGTCTGAGTATTTAGTTGTACAGTTAAACCATAAGGGAAGTGCTCGGGGCGCTTTCCTTTTGTTTAAATCAACCGCTTTATTCAATCTTAAAGCCGTTGAGCAAGTATCAATTTTGTTGATGCTCTGCAAATCTGGCAAGTACTCGCAGCTTCACCTACCAAGCGAGGTAGGCTTGCTCTATCCCTCAAATGTGTACCGCTGCGTGACATAAACAAACAATAAGCACGCTGGCGTAAAGGAGTTAACAATGCACACTAATGTAAATGCGTTATTTGAAGCACTTTGGCAAGATTATATTGAGATGACACCCTCTGCTGCTAAAGTGCATCAGTTACTGTCAAAAGGCGATAAGATCATTAACGATCACATTGCACTGCGAACATTTAATATCAGCAAGGTTAATCTTGAGGTACTAGCAGCACACTTTGAATCTATCGGTTATGTGGCTTGCGGTGACTATAAATTTGAAGCTAAGAAACTCAATGCTAAGCATTTTGAGCATCCAGATAGCACTCAACCAAAAGTGTTTATCTCTGAATTGTTAGTCGAGGAGTTTAGTGATGAGCTTCAGGCAACCATAAAAGGCTTAATTGAGCAGGTTGATGAAACGGCAACAACAGCTGATAACTTCCTTTACTCTGGCCGTCACTGGGACTTAGATGCTAATACTTATGAGTCGCTACTCGCTGAAAGTGAGTATGCCGCTTGGGTCGCAGCTTTGGGTTATCGAGCCAACCACTTTACGGTTTCAATTAATCACTTGCCGAATTTCGACACTATTTTTGACGTTAATGACGCCCTTAAAAATGCCGGTTTTTTACTTAATGCGGTGGGTGGCGAAGTGAAGGGCAGCCCTGAAGTATTGCTAGAGCAATCCTCTACCATGGCTGACAAAATCAAGGTGAAGTTCTCGGACGCAGTGGTTGAGATCCCGAGTTGTTTCTATGAGTTTGCGATCCGCTACCCTAAAGCTGATGGCGAGCTTTACACCGGCTTTGTGGCGGCGTCTGCAGACAAGATTTTTGAAAGCACGAACGTCAACTAAGCAGCTTGTTCGTTGATTAGAGCAATAAACAAAAAAGCCGGGATCATTCCGGCTTTTTTTGTGCGCAGATCTTTTGGTTAATCACCAAAGCTAAGCGTGACTTTTAAGCCTGATAAGGCTTGGCTGTGTTCAAGTTGCAGGCCTATTTTATATTGCTCGGCAATATCTTTTACAATAGATAAACCGAGTCCGTGTCCCATTGTGGCTTCATCTAATCGTTTTCCACGGTGGGTTAGCTGTGTAAGCTCTTCGGTTTTAACACCGGGGCCATCATCTTCAATGCTTAGCAATAGCTGTTGGTTATGCTTGCTAATACTGAGCCTTATCTCACTGTTAGCCCATTTAAAGGCATTGTCTAGCAAGTTACCAAGTAGTTCCATACCGTCTTCACGGTGCATGGGTAAACGGTTTATATCGGCTGGAATATTAAAACGGCATTTGATGTTTTTAGTGCGATGAACCTTGTCTAGCGTGTGCGTAAGATCTTCAATATCTTTTGGCAGCTGCATTTGAGCTGCTGGCAACATATCACCGGTAATTCGAGCCGCAGCAAGTTTTCTTTCTATGATTTTATGCACTAGATTGAGTTGTTTTTGCAATGCCTCGGCGGCTTGAGGCTCTGTTAACCCTAACGCTTCAACCTGTTGCTGCATCACTGCGAGTGGTGTTTTTAAACCATGGCTGAGATTACCAAGATTGTTACGGCTGCGCTCAATCTGCTTGCTCGAATATTGTAATAGCTCATTGTAGTTGGAGGCTAATGGCTGCAACTCGAGTGGGATTGTATTAAGATCAAGTGATGAGATCTCACCTTCGCGAAGCTTGGCTAAGGTGTCTTTCATTTGGTTTACGGGTTTAAAAGATTGCCGTAACACTAGAAATATCCCCATTATCATCGTGACCAACATCACTAGGTTAACCATGAGTTTTGTGCCATAAACCTCTGAAAAAATTTCTCTGCCAATACTAAGATCTTGCGCAACGGTCAGCGTGGTGTGCACGCCTGAGAGATCAGATCCTAATCCAATCGAGAGTAATTGGATGTCATGGTTTTGTGGCCCTTTTGTTTGCCAAGCTCGTTTTTGTCCTTTTTTTAGTCCTCGTACAACTAGGCGTTGATCCCATAAGGATCGTGATCTCAATTCTTGACCTGGAAGATCAAGTTGGTAATAACGCCCTGAATAAACGGGCTTGTAAAAATTTGATAGCTGACTTTGATCGATACTAAAAGTGTGGCCTCTGCGATGTGTTGCCAGTAACACTTGTTGGAGATCTTCTTGAAGCCTAGCGATGATAGAGTCATGAAATGCTTGGCGTAACATTGACTCGAAAAATACGATAGCCACAACAGTGGCGATAACCACTAAACCGGTCAACCACAAACTGAGTTTACTGCGGATTGAAATCATTGAATGATGCCATGGAAAATGTAGCCCTGACCCCGGCGTGTTTCTATGGCCGTCTTACCGAGTTTTTTGCGTAGATGGGTGACATAGACTTCTACCACATTACTCTCTTTTTCATCATCAAACTGGTATAGCTTATCGGTCAATTGGGCTTTAGAGAGTAGCTTTTTCGGTGACATAATAAATATCTTTAATAACCTAAATTCCATGGCAGTAAGCTCATAGGTTCGATCTGAAAC
>JAOIUG010000044.1 GCA_028223395.1 Shewanella sp. | reverse complement strand
TGTATGCAGCTTTGGCACAGGCAAGCCCGTGAAGCAGATGCTTCCAGGCTGAGCTTTTCCTCTTCAAGTATGCTCTTGCTTGGGAATGGTTGTAACACGCACCAACACTGCTCGATACCCTTACCTTGTTGTACTGCGCAGCGGTTGTTAGCTTGGCATAAAGGGCATTGCGTGGGATCTATACTCATTGTTGTCAGCCCTCACCGGTCCGCAGGATGGTTTACGCCATCAAGCATCGACACATTGCTCAACTCATAAGGTTCTACGCCGTCAATACACGCAACATTGACGCCAAACTGGGTCGGATTTGAGCGACGTTGGTGATGGGTATAAATACCGCACACACTGCAAAAATAGTGCTTAGCCGTAAAGCTATTAAACTGATAAAGCGATAACTTATCTTCGCCTGTAATGACCTTCAGCCCTTCCAGCTCGGCTGATGTCACTATGGTGCCTCTACGGCGACACATTGAGCAGTTACAACGCCTTAACTCTGTGATCCCACGCGGCAAACTTAGCGATAATGTCACTGCGCCGCAATGACAACTCGCGTGATGTGTGGCTTCCATATTCTGTTTTTCTCCCTTTAAATCAATGAGGCTGTACTCTGTGCAAACGTTAAAATAAATAAGCATGAACTGGCACATAAATGCCAGCGAACCTTAGGGGCTGTTGATCTTTCACGGTTGTTTTTGCCGCAGTTTATTGGCTATTTTGACAAGGCGAAGGCTATGCCGAGATCAATAACCCCTAGTGATGAAAGAGTAAGATTCAGATGAGTAAAGGCTAGACTAAGTGGACTAAAACATCATAGAACGCTGCATTTTAGCGAAGAACACGTATATACTCCCTTACCTTCGTAAGCCATAACATCTAAAGGTTCCCCAATGGCAAAGATTGATTTTTCAGTAATTAACGATAACACCGCTAAATCCTTTAATGAGCAAAAGCAGTTGATTAAACGTGTATTTAAAGGCAACACTGTCTTGTGCCCTACCTGTAACCAAGCCCTTGTCATGAAGTTACCCGTCAAGGATCAACAAGAAAGTGTATCGGGGATCCGCTGTAAAAAAGGCTGTACTGATATCGAGCTCGACATGGCACTGATCCTTTAAGATCCAGCGCGATTGATGCTGTAACCTCTTTTGCTGTTTGCTCGCGCTTCTCATCTTTTTTTTAAATAGAGATAAGTCTTTTTTCTCCACTGAAACAACACCATGATGCATTATCACTCGATATGCTCGATAGTGTTTCCCGTTTAGATTAAGCAAAACTTGATCGATGTCTAATGAATGAGTGGTTTACCTTGTTAGACTTTGACCACTTTTCGTCATAAAAAACTTGAATATGAAGCAATATCTACGTGAACGTTTTCTTAAATATATCAGCTTTAATACCCAATCTGATCCTCAGTTTAATCGCGTTCCAAGCACCCATAACCAGTTTGTTTTTGCCCAGTTTCTACGCCAAGAGCTGATTCAATTAGGCTTTGCTGACGTGCAGCTTTCAGATACTGGTTATTTAACGGCAACCGTGCCAGCCACTATCGAAAATGTGCCTTGTATTGGGTTTATTGCACATCTAGATACCGCCCCTGATTACAGTGGCCAGGCTGTATCGCCACAGATCATCGAAGATTATAACGGCCAAGACATTCCAGTCGGTTTGCAAGGTACGTTGTCTCCAAGCCAGTTTAATAGCTTAAACCAATACATTGGACACACATTAATCACGACAGACGGTACCACTTTACTCGGTGCCGACGATAAAGCCGGGATTGCAGAGATCATTACTGCATTGCATCACCTTATCACTCACCCCAGCATCCCTCATGGAAAAGTACGCCTGTGCTTCACACCTGATGAAGAAATTGGACGCGGCGCCGATCATTTTGATGTTGATGCTTTTGGTGCGAGTTGGGCTTATACGGTCGATGGCGGGCAAGTTGGTGAACTTGAATACGAAAATTTCAATGCTGCCACCGCAGTGATCACCGCCGTTGGCAACAATTGTCACCCTGGTAGCGCACAAGGCGTGATGATCAACGCCCAGACGATGGCCGCACGCTTTCATGCAAAAATGCCATTAAAAGATACCCCAGAACACAGCTGCGATTATGATGGTTTCTTCCACCTGACTGCCATGGAAGGGGTCACAGAAAAAGCCACCTTGACCTACATTATTCGTGATTTTGATTTAAGTTTATTTGAACAAAGAAAACGCTGGCTAGTTAATCGAGTAGAAAAATACAACCGAGATTTAGACATTGGTCAACTTACCATTGAGCTAAACGACACTTACTTCAATATGAAGCAGCAAATTTTGCCACATCCCCATGTGGTTGCTCTCGCTAAGCAAGCCATGCATAATTTAGGGATCACGCCGATAATCAAACCCATCAGAGGAGGAACTGACGGCGCTCGCCTCTCCTACATGGGCCTTCCCTGCCCCAATCTCTTTACCGGTGGTCATAATTTTCATGGCAAACATGAATACATCAGTGTGGAATCAATGGAAAAGGCCAGTCAAACGATAATTGAAATAGTTAAGCTTACCGCCACTTCATAAATCGAATTGACAATCCCATACGTGGCAGGTGGCAGCCGTGTCGAAATCAATTCAAATGAGCCGGATTTCCTTCTACACTGTCGCTCATACAGTGTAGAAGGACCCCTTTCCCATGAACGCAGCGATTATTGGTGCAAGTGGCTTAATTGGCCAGTTGTTGTTACAAAAGTTAATTGACTCTGGTGCCTACCATAAAATTTTTATGCTAGGTCGTCGCCAAGCCAGTTACGCTCGCTCTGCGAACACTGAAGTCATATACATTGCTTGCCAGCTGGAACAATTACCTACGGTAGTGCTACCAGAGCAGGTAGATCACGGCTTTTGTTGTTTAGGCACCACCATTAAAAAAGCAGCCAGTCAGCAGGCATTTATCGCTGTCGATAAAACCGCTGTGCTTGATTTTGTTCAATGCTGCCAAGCTCGTCACTATTTTATTGTCACCGCATTAGGTGCTAACCCACAATCATGTCATTTTTATAACAAGATTAAAGGGCAAACAGAGCAGTCTCTTGCGAACATGCTAACCGATAAAATGCGCCGTGGCGCAGTGCAAAGCATGACGGTGTTTCAGCCAAGTTTACTGCTTGGTAAACGCTCAGAACGCCGAACGCTTGAATCATTAGGACAATATCTTTTCCACCTACTATCACCTTTTTTTATTGGCCCACTCAAGCATTACCAACCTATCTCTATCGATAAAGTCGCCAGTGCTATCTTGAACAAAGCGCTGCATTCAAGCCGGCATCACACTGATCAGTTAAATAAACAGCTCATTCGGATCGCCAATAAAGAAATGCTGTAAACTCCCTCAAAATAATCAGCACCTTTAGCCTAAAACGACAAGTGAAAGTGAAAATGAAAATAAGCCCACGATTGCAATTAATCGCATCTTTAGTGCAACACCATTACGATGACATCTGGGATTGTTGCTGTGATCATGGCTTGCTCGGCGCTAACTTACTGGAAAATCATCCTGATTCAACCCTGCACTTTGTTGATGTTGTGCCAGATCTAATGCAAGAGATTAGCGTTAAACTCAATCATTTCTATCCCGCTTCAGCTGAAGGTATTACACGCTGGCAAGTTCATTGCCTAGATGTCGCTTTATTGCCTTTAGCCGATAACACACATCGGCAATTAATCATTATTGCAGGTGTGGGGGGTGATCTATTAATTCGTTTAGTTGAAGCGATTTTAAAAGCACATCCACATCATCATCTTGAGTTTATTTTGTGCCCCGTTCAGCACACCTTTGCTGTACGTAAGAGCCTTCAACAGCATAAGTTGGGCCTAATTTGTGAACATTTAATCGAAGATAATCGACGTTTTTACGAAGTGCTGCATGTCTCTACGCAATCTCAAGTAAAAATAACCGCAATCGGCAGTCAGATGTGGGATTTAACTCGCACAAGGGATCAACGCTATTTGCATAAAACCCTGTCTCACTATCAGCGCATTCAAACCGGATCACAAAATAAACTGATGACTCAAAAAGTAGACTCTCTCAACTCTACCGACTTTCACACTGAACTATCCACTATCATAGAGGCATATCAAGCACTGCTTGCAATGATCCCAAGCCCATCATTACGGTCATGAACTCACTCAAAACCCCAGAAATCGTGTACATTTAGCGGTAACATAAAACCGACACTTAATCACTTTCTGTCACTTTAGGCGCTCAATACTATGCAACTTTTAAAGTCTACTATCCATCCCAGTCTCGACTCTATAAACGGCAAATGCTTTCATCGCAAAGCTGCACGAGGGATTATTCTTAACGGTGACAATATTCTCCTGCTTTACACTGAACGCTACCATGATTACAGCATTCCAGGTGGTGGCGTGGATGATGGAGAAGATTTACGCCAAGGCTTAATAAGAGAGTTAGAAGAAGAAACCGGGGCAAAAAATATCCATATTATCAGTGAGTTTGGCCGTTACGAAGAGTTCAGACCTTGGCATAAAGCAGACGTTGATATTGTCCACATGGAGTCATTTTGCTTTGTGTGTAGCATTCATCCAGAATTAGGAGAAACGCGTCTAGAGCAACATGAAATTCAAAACGGTATGCGCCCTTTATGGATTAACATCCACCAAGCTATTGCTCATAATGAGCAGACAATAGCCAATAGCCCCAAAAAGGGGATGTCGATAGAACGAGAGACGTTCCTTCTCAAACTCATCACTCAGCGATTATTAGGCACTGAAACCCAGCCATGATGGCTTCACCAGCCTTCCAACATACTGTTTTTTTTATAAAATAAAGCCACTATACATTACAGAGCTACCACGACAGTAAAGCCTTCACTCTCATAATGCTTCGTTTTTTCAACACGCTTTAGGGGCTGTTGATCTTTCGAGCTTAGTTTTTGTTCGAATTCAATTTTTTTAGTACAAGGCTTGGGCGATGATGCTTAGCAGGTTAAGTGAAAAGCGCGTAACGCACTCTAATCATAAAAGAGTGAAAGAATTGAAACGACCCCAAAGGGCTGCGTTTCTTGGCTACTTTGACTGTGTTGTAGACTAGTTGTGGACAATAACTAAACAGCATAGCCTCCGCCTTGTCAAAGTAGCCAATAAACTGAGGCAAAAACAACCGTGAAAGATCAACAGCCTAGTTTAATCATAAAAAAACGGCCTAATGGCCGTTTTTAAAAAGGTTAATATAACCGCTAATATTTAGCGGATCACAAATTCATTGTATTGCCATTCAATGCTATTTTCCAGGCTTAGGAGGATAATCAGTCAATAATGCTCCAATGGCTTTATTAACAACTTGAGTACGCTCATCTGGACTACCTTGGTCACGCACCGTATCAGCCACTGAGCCACGCCAAATTAGCTGACCCGTTTTCGCCTCTATCATATCTAAAATGAGGGTTCCGACATCATACTCTCGTACGGTGGTTTGCGAATGTCCAGCTCCGCCCCAACCCCAACCCCAATTCGGACCATAATAAGGGCCATAATAAGGGTTATAACCGAAGTTATTATTGAACGTATCAATATTTATCTTCTTATCAACTTTAGTTAAGTAGTTGATCAATATATCAGCTTTATCAGTTGGCACCAAAGTAAGGCCTTTTTGTTGTAACTGATTGTTCACCGCAGCACGTACGCGTCGATCCATGAGATCGCCGAGTTGATAAGTTGAATCTGGTGTTTTCGTCTCTATCCAAGCGTAAGTTTTGACATCTGAGAAGTTAATGTCAGGATCGTAATCATAACTTGTCCTGAGTGAACTACAGGCACTTAGTACCAATGCGGTAACTATCACTAATAATTTCTTCATTTTATCTCCATCGATATCGATATTAAGACCATTTAATGAAGCTTAGATACTAATCTGTCAATCTACAACTTGATATTTGTAAATATTCTTAAACACTGGGTTGACTTAATCTAACTCGTTAATGATAATGATTATCAATTATTTTTTGACGATTTTATTATATGCTTTGGTTTATTGCAGCGATTACAACAGGTGTTGTATTTTTATTAGCACCTGAGAAAGCCATTGAAAATAATAAGCTTACTTCTTATATGCTCAGTAAATTAAATCAATACAGCTTGCTGTTACTCCCAGCCTTGATACTCATATGGTTAGTGCTAGCCATTTTCAACACACCTAGCGTTCCTTTTGCAGGCACTGCACTAGGTTTTGTGTTGACATCCTGTGCCGTCGCGTTAACGCAACTGCACAAATACCTTGCTGGAATGGCTGGAGTGACTTGTTGTGCTTTATTAACTGAAGTCATTTTATCTTTATAATCAGTATAACGACGCATCACCGCTCTATGGCAAAGTACGCTAAAGATATCACCCAATAAACTCCCGCTTTATCGGCTTCTTTGTTAAACTACCACGCTTGACTCATCAGCCATTGATATTTATGAAATCAGATCCAAATGTATCATTAGTTTATAGCACCGATACTGGCAGAATCTCCGCTACTCCAGTTGCTCAATCTGTCCCACAAGGCGATGGCATTGTCAGAATACACAAAGACAGTAAAGGAAGAAAAGGCAAAGGTGTTTCGGTAATAAAAGGCTTAGGGCTCACAGAGAAAGAGCTTAAAACACTTGCACAAAAACTTAAAAAACAATGTGGCTGCGGCGGTACGGTCAAAGATTTTTGCATTGAAGTACAAACCGATAATAGAGATCAGCTTAAAACCCTACTTGAAAAACTCGGTCACACAGTCAAGCTTGCTGGCGGTTAAGTATAAGGGCATGTTATGGATAGTCTAAAAAACCACTTTATTATTGCGATGCCTTCATTAAACGACACTTTTTTTGAGCGCTCCTTACTCTATATATGTGATCACGACGAAAAGGGCGCAATGGGGATCATGATTAACCGTCCCAGCGGCATTATTGTTGATGAACTGCTATTGCAAATGGAGTTGAATGAACAGCCGCAACCTGTTACTTCACTTGGAAAAGATGTGCTCATCGGCGGGCCGGTTAATCCCGAGCAAGGCTTTGTTTTGCATACTCACCAAAATGGCTGGGATCACAGTGAAGCCTTGTCAGATAACTTGATGTTAACCACCTCACAAGATCTGCTTGGCAGCCTTGGATCAGATAAAGCGCCCACTAAGTTTCTAATCGCACTTGGCTACGCTGGCTGGGGACGTGGGCAACTAGAACAAGAAATCATAGATAATGCATGGTTGTCAGTTCCTGCCACCACTGAGATTTTATTTGATCTTGAGCATGCACAGCGATGGCAATACGCCGCTGAATCGCTTGGTTTTGATATTTGGCAACTGTCTAATCTAGCAGGCCATGGGTAGTCATAGATAAATTAGGAATGAAAATGCACTCCGAAACAGTTTTAGGCTTCGATTATGGCACGAAAAGTATTGGGATCGCGGTCGGTGAAGCATTAACTGCAAGTGCTCGGCCATTAATGTCAATAAAGGCGGTTGATGGGATCCCAAGATGGGAAGAAATTGCGGCGATCATTACTGAATGGAAACCCGATCGAGTAGTGGTTGGCCTGCCCCTTAATATGGATGGCACAGAACAAGCCATCACATTAAGAGCAAAAAAATTTGCCAACAGGCTCAGCGGTCGTTTTGGTGTAAAAGTGGCCACACAAGATGAGCGGTTAACCACTGCCGATGCCAAAGCAAGACTCTTTGAATTCGGAGGTTATAAAGCATTAACCAAAGGGCAAGTCGATGCGATGTCGGCAGTATTAATTATTGAAAGCTACTTTGAAAATCAATTTCAATCATAAAATGCAATCCATTCAGATCCATTTTATTTCGGCTCTGGCTTAATTGGCTCTTGTTGATCTTTGTTTTCTTTTTGCTGTTTTATAAGCAGTAACTGTCGTCTTTCTTCTTCGGTGAGGTGGTTGTCATGGCTGTTGACTGCACGCTCTATTGACTCCCAGTCAGGCTCACCTTCTAACGGGGCTTTTGCTAAAGCGGGGGCTGTCACTAAAAATGCACAGCATAAAACAGCAGATAGTGATGATACTTTTTTCATAACATTTCCTTGTAATTAATCCATATTTATCTGTAAAACATAGCAAAAATTTTTACTATGTTTCATCCTAACAGTAAAAAAAAGAGATCACTATGCATATGGAAATACTCTCGATGAATAGTTTTCAAGCGCGTATTTTCTGGACAGCACTTAACCTAACCAACATTAGCACCAATGGCATTGCCAGTTAATTTTATGATTATCATATACAGACACAACATAGTTTAGGCTGATGTTTGTTGTTTAATGAAATCAACAAAAAACGATGTTAATGCTTGTTTATTTTCTTCATCTAAAGATTGCCCGTCTTTATCAGACACCAAAAAAACATTATCGACTTGCTCACCCACCGTGGTGATCTTAGCCGAATGTATATTGAGTTCGAAACGCCTGAAACCATTACAGAAATGGCTCATAAATTGAGGGTTGTCTAAAGCCGTCACACTGATCAGTGTTCTATTTTTTTTGCGTGAATGTAAAAACTCGACTTTAGGTTCGCAGTCAAACGAGCCAAGATTACTATTAAGTCGTTGTTTAGATAGTTTTCTATTTTCAAACAGTACTTGTTTCAATTTTTGCTTAATACGCTCACGCCGGCCAGCAGTTCTGATCGGATGCTGATCGTAATCAAGTATTTTCAATGATTCGACAACATAACCATCTTTTGTTTTTGAAATATGTGCTTGCTGCACTGAGATCTGTAACGAGGCTAACGTATTAAACAATGTAACAAATAAGCCTGGCTTGTCCTTCATGTAAACAAATAAATCACTGCAGCCTTTGGTGGTACTTTCATCAAGTAGGATCAATGCTTTATCTGCTGAAAACTGTGTCATTGCTAACGAATAGCGGGCGATTTCACTCGGCTGTGCATTACTAAAAAATGATAACGGCAACCGCTTCCAGAGTCGTTTTATTGGCTCTGGAACTTCCTCTTCCCCCATTAATTCAAGGGCTTCGTTTTTATGTTCTCGAACAATTGTGCGTTGCTCTAATACGTTCTCTAGTCCATTACGCAATGCATAGCTTATTGATAGATAAAGATCACGCAGCAAAGTGGCCTTCCAATTAGTCCACAGATCATCGTTAGTGGCTTTAATATCAGCCACTGTTAAGCAATATAATGCATCGAGTCTGGCTTTAGTGCCTATCGCTTTAGCTAGGTTTTTCACCTCTGATGGATCGTATATATCAAGCCGCTGTGAAGAGAGCGATAGTAATAAGTGGTTTTCAACCAACCATGCAATCGTTTTGGCTTGAGAAGGTTTAAGCTCATGAAACTTAGCAAATTGTAATGCGTCTACTGCGCCCAGCTCACTATGATCGCCTCCGCGCCCTTTGGCTAAATCATGGAACAATGCCGCCAGTAACAACACAGCTTTATTATCAATTGACTTATACACTGCCGCGGGCAGCACCAGTGATGGGCTTTCAGGTTTACCACTGAAAGCGTACAAGTTTTTAAGTAACTTATGAGTATGCTCGTCAACAGGATAGACATGGTACAGGTCAAACTGCATTTGGCCGCAGATCTCACGCCATTGCGGTAAGTAAGAGGCCAAAATGCCATGTTTATGCATTAACGACAGTGCTAATCCCATTCCGTGTGGGTGCTTAAATAGCGCTAAAAACTGTTGACGACATCGATAAAAATCTTGTAAGTCACCCAGTAAACGACGGCGAACTTGCCTAATAAGCCGTATTGTTTGCGGCGAAATACCATCAATATCATTGGCATTTTCAGCAATATGTATAAATATGGCGACCAGTTGAGTGCGATCAATAAACACATCTTCATGGCGAGCATTTATCATGCGACCATTGATCTCAAAATGTTGATTTAATAATGTCGATTTCTGATTAGTTTGGCTCAGTATTTCATCTTTAAAATACTGCAGTAGCATTTGATTTAGCTCGCTAATACGCCTCATCGCTCGGTAAAGCTGACGCATCATTTTTTCAATCGCTAGATGGCTATTATCACCAAAGCCCATCAAGCTTGCCACATCACTTTGTAAGGCGATCAACAAGCGGTTTTCCGAGCGCTGCGCTGCAGTATGCAAAGCCCAGCGTACGCGCCAGATAAAATGTTGTGACTCTAAAAGCTCGGCATATTCATCGGCAGAAAAAAAACCAAATCGACGTAAAGCCGCCATATCTTGAGCAGAAAAGTACTTTCGTGTCACCCAAATAAGCGTTTGGATATCACGCATACCACCGGGGCTATTTTTCAGGTTCGGCTCTAAACTAAATGCACTGCCCTGTGCTTTTTGATGGCGTTCATCTTGCTCAGTCACTTTAGCATTAAAGAAGGCTTCACTGCTCCAAAGCTCATCACCGTATAAGCGCGACAATACTTTCGTGGCATGAGAAGCTGGGCCACTTAAATGGCGGATTTCAAACAAAGATGTAGCAACAGTAATATCATCTCGGCAGGCTTTATCGGTCTCATTTAATGCTAAAACACTGTGGCCAAGCTCTAAACCTAAATCCCATAATTGGGTAAAGAATTGGCCGATTTGCTCCTCTTGTTGCGGCGTCAGCTCTTTATCAAATAACACACAAATATCCACGTCAGAATGCAAATGCAGAGTTTGACGACCATAGCCGCCCACTGCATTTAAGGAGATATTGTCGTTAATCAGATCAGCATTACACCAAAGGTGCTGCAACAAGGAGTCAAAAAAGTCTGCACGCTGCTTAACGATTTCGTCAATGGCGACGTGAGTGAAATGTTTATTGAAGTAGTTGTCGGCTTTTTGGATAACATTTTTATAGTCTCCAATGGCCATGTTTGCATTAAATTGAGGTGATATATCAGAGTCTGACATGTTTCTCCTGTAGCGGCTGCATCGAATAATATACACTTACTCGTATCGATTAAATCATGATACAACGCCCTTAAAATGAAGAAACAGGGTAGAACATCCGACTATAAATTACAAATACTCAACACATTGGGCATAACACTCAATTCTGTTATATCAGTGAACATTTAATGATGTTTTCGCTCAAAAAAGCACAGTGTACAGCCTAGCTGTAGCAAAGTGTGAACATAAAAAAAGGTTAACGCTAAGGTTAACCTTTTTATTCAGTATTGATGAGTTTAACGAACTATCCGTTAACCGCGTTCAACCAGCGCCTTTGCCATTGCGGCATTGGCAATCTCCTCGAGTTTAACCAAGTCGATATCTTTATGGGACTCGCAGATGAACCAAGGCTCGCGAGAATCAGGTTCTAACATGATGCCCTTTTCAATCAAATTAAGCGCAAATTGAGTGTATAACTCACTATCAGTTTGTTTCCAATCACGATAATTTTCAGGAACTTGGTTGCCAAAGTGAATACCAAACATAGCATCAGGACCGGCAAATTTATGCTCTATACCGTGTCGATTAAAGACCCGCGATAGCACCTGCTGAATGTCTGCTCCTGCTTTATTAATGCTGTCGAACGCATCGCTTTCATTCAAAATCGTCAACGTGGCTTTAGCGGCGCTCAGCGCAATAATATTTGCGGTGTAAGTGCCACCGTGAGTCACCCCTTTTTTATTAAAACTAATCACATCCATGACGTCACTACGCCCGCCAAATGCTGCGACCGGGTAACCGTTCCCCATGGCTTTAGCGTAAGTCGTTAAATCAGCGTGGATCCCGTAGAGCGCTTGCGCACCCCCTTTTGCCACACGAAAACCGGTTTTGACTTCATCCATGATCAGCAAACTACCGTTAGCATCACAGATCTCACGAAGCTTATGCATGTATGCTTGGCTCGAGGCTATACTGCCACAATTACCCAAAATAGGTTCAATAACGATAGCGGCAATGTCATCACCAACCCGAGCAAAAACCTCATCAATTGCGGCAAAATCGTTCAGGGGTACCGTTTCTAAATGCTCACGGCTCGCCTCAGGGATCCCGCCACCAAAAGCAGCAATTTGAGGCGCGGCTTCAGTTGTGCTGTCCCAATTATCCACATCTGATTTCCACATCATTTCATCATATAGCCCATGAAATCCACCTTCTACGACCACAATTTTATTACGGCCAGTAAAGCCACGCGCAGTGCGCACCGCCCCAATAACCGCTTCAGTGCCTGAGTTAGCAAAACGCATCTTTTCAATGTTTGGGCACATTTGTTTTATAAGCTCAACAACTTGGGAGTCAAGATCTGTTGAAAAACCTGAAATCGTGCCGCGTTCTGTAATCGCGCTGATCACAGCTTGATCAACTCGACTATCACGGTAACCCAAAATAATAGGGCCGTAAGCGAGACGAAAATCAATAAACTGCTGATCATCTGCATCTGTAATCGTGCAGCCTAGGCTGCTTTTAACAAACACGGTATTATCTTCACCCCAATAGCGGTAGCTGTCTGCCACCCCTAAAGGCATGTTATTGTGGGCTTGTTTTAATAGCGCGTTTGTCGCGGGTTTATTGGTTTTACTCATCGTGGCTGTCTTCATCTGTAAATATCTGGCGCGTATGATACAGATCGCACCACGGCTTGACTACATATGAGCTGACATCAAATTCGGGCATCTTAGCTGCAAACCAACATGTTCATTTTGCCTGTGTTTTATCTCCGGCATAAATGCTTCGTTATGCTTCTATCCCTCCTAGACATAAGTACTTGATGTTCATATAGTCACTCAAACCGTATTGCGAACCTTCTCGGCCACTACCAGATTGCTTCACTCCACCAAACGGTGCCGCGACATTAGAAATAATGCCTTCATTAATGCCGACCATACCGTAGTCAAGCCCTTCAGCCACACGCCACACTCGCCCAATATCACGCGAATAAAAATACGCCGCTAGGCCGTATTCAGTATCATTGGCTAACGCCAATACCTCGGCCTCGGTATCAAAAGTGATGATGGGAGCCACTGGGCCAAAAATCTCATTCCTTGCCAGCGCCATATCGTTACTGACGTCAGTCACAATCGTTGGCTCATAAAAATGGCTGCCCGCTTGGCTGATCTTCCCACCGTGTAATAATTTCCCGCCTGCGTCGAGCGTGTCCTGCACTAATTTATGCACACTCGCAGCCGCTTGCTCGGTGATCATCGGCCCAAAATTAACGCCTTCAGTTTGCCCGTTGCCGATAGTCAGTGCAGCCACTGCATCGACAAATTTAGCGATAAACGCTTGCGCCACACTTTGCTGCACAAAAATACGGTTAGCACACACGCAAGTTTGCCCTGCATTACGAAATTTAGACAATAATGCACCTTGCACAGCAGCATCAAGATCGGCATCTTCAAATACGATAAAAGGCGCATTGCCCCCAAGTTCCATCGACACCCTTTTGACACTACTCGCCGCTTGCGCCAGCAAAATCTTGCCCACTGCGGTTGACCCAGTAAAGGTAAATTTAGCCACATCTGGGTGTTGAGTTAATACCTTTCCCATACCCACAGCATCTTCGCCCACAACCACATTAAACACTCCCGCAGGCACACCGGCTCGCTCGGCCAGTTCAGCCAGTGCTAATGCCGATAGTGGCGTCAACGGAGAAGGACGCACCACAAACGTACAACCCGCTGCCAGCGCAGCAGCAGCTTTGCGCGCTATCATTGCATTAGGAAAGTTCCACGGAGTTATCGATGCAACCACCCCTACGGGCTGCTTTATGACCAATAATCGTTTATCGGCTGCTGCAGCTGGAATCGTATCGCCATATACGCGCTTCCCCTCTTCTGCAAACCAGTCTATAAAGCTTGCACCATAGGCAATCTCTCCTCTCGCTTCAGCCAATGGCTTGCCCTGCTCTAACGTGATGATGCTTGCTAAGTCTTCTTGATGTTGCATCATTAAATCAAACCAACGGCGCATAATGGCTGCGCGATCATTCGCCGTACGTTGTGCCCATGCAGACAAGGCAGCTTTAGCTGCTAATATAGCCGCCTCAGTTTCCACAACCCCGGCACCCATCACCTGAGCCACGACGTGTTGATTGGCAGGGTTCACAACGTCAAAAGCCGATTGCCCCTTTACCCATTGACCATTAATAAAAGAGCTGAGTTTAATAAGCCCAGCATCATTCACTTGTTGCATGATGACTCCTGTACGCCCGGCAATCATTAAGAGCGGTATGACTGAATAAAATGAAAGGAAAATGTCGTTTAAATTTGCGCTAGCCATCTTAACGACCATCAAGAGGCCATGGCTAAACAACGTAAGCATAAGTGATAAACATGAGCATATCACATGCTGCATCATTCATTAGAACGGGCCAATATAGGCCGTTTGTTTTTTATTCTAATATTAAAATATTGTGCCATTGAAATATCAATAAACAGCCCCGTATCGCGCGTCACTCACTCAACCTCTAAGCGAGCACTTATTGTACTTATGATTAAGAAACATGCTCGCTAAGAAGCTATACAAATTATGTTTTTACTCACTACAGATCATAAGCTTAGAAAAAAACATGCACTAGATAGAAGTATTACAGCCAACTGTGACGTCAATCCCAAATGGGAATAAAGGTTGATAGTTACAACTCTAACCATTAGAGTTGTTATTAATTGATCGTTCAATTAACAATGATCATGAACAATAATAATAACAATAACGATTCTGGAACTTGCCTTTTATGCCACGCCCGTCAATGAAAACCGTCCGTCAAAAACAACTTATTGACGCGACATTAGTCTCTGTTGCGCGCTACGGATTACATCACACCACCATCAATACAATTAGCGCTTTAGCCGGATTATCCTCTGGGCTGATCAGCCATTATTTTGGTGGTAAGCAAGAATTGATCGAAGCAACACAAAAATACCTACTCGAACAGCTTAAACACGCATTATTGAGTCGAACCTCAGGGGGAAAGTTACAACCGCGAGCACGATTACATGCCATTACTGAAGCCAATTTTACCGAGTTACAACGTTCAAGACCTGTCACTAAAACCTGGCTAAGTTTTTGGTCGCAAGCGATGCACGAGCCAGGACTTGCTAGGCTGCAGCACATCAATAGCCAGCGGCTTTACAGTAATCTATTGTTTTCTTTCAAAGAGTTACTTCCACCTTCCCATGCAATCAGTGCCGCTAAACAAA
>JAOIUG010000043.1 GCA_028223395.1 Shewanella sp. | reverse complement strand
CCGCCAAATTGTCATGATTAAGTGCATTGACCATTCGGCTGATTGGGGCAATAAATAACTTATTTTGAAACGAGAACAGTAAAATTAATGCGATCACTTGGATCCCAATCAAGTAAAACCAAACAGTGTTAGCAATCGACTTTGCTCCATCTTCAATGACGGCCAATGGTGTCACTAATATAATTTTCCAGTAAGTCCCTGGCATGAGAAAAATACTGACGATAACAGGTGCGTTAAAGTGAGGGTCATTTTTAAGCGCGACAGTGCTTAATAGAGTGGCGTTTTTGAGCTTCTTTTTGGCATTTTGGTTGATTAATGCGATGAGTTTCGCCTGTTCTCTTTTCGGCGTGTTGTCGCTGATAACGGTTAGTTTTTTTGCACTGTACACGCTATTTATTTTTGTTTGCAGTATGAACTGAGTATCCATGCGATTGATTTCATCGGCCAGTGTTTGTAAAGAGGGGTGTTGTAAGCTGAATTTTTCAAATGGTTGAAATAGTTTTGTTTTTTCAAAGTTGCGCTCAAGATCTGGATAAGACAACATGCGATTTTGTTGATCAAGTGCAAACACATATCCTTTTTGGCTGGTTAACGCAGTTTTGAAAAAATCATTTAGGCTGGCAAGCGCAATGTCGACCGTGGCTACGCCAATAAATTGGTGCTCAGACCACATGGGAACTGAAGCGGTTAACATGGCATCGTGAGTCACAGGATCAATATAGGACTTTGACCAGTAAGTCGTATCTGCAGGGTAAAATTGGGTGGGTAAATACCAGCTTGCTAACGAATAATGGGTGCCGTCAACCTGATCATACCCTTCTTTTTTGATCAGTTTACCGTTGGGATCTCGTGCCCAAAAATGACTATTGGGATCGACAGCGGCGCTTGGCGCAGGCCAAACGCCGCCGCCAATGATCACAGCTTGTTGCCCGATCTGGTCAAGCAGCGCTGGCACACTGTTATTGAGTTGTTTAGGCGTGTGTTGGTAAAGTTCTCCTAAGGCACCAATAGAAACCGCTAAACTTTCAATGCGATCTGTCTTACGCTGTAAGCTTGCCGTGATCGCTTTGCCTACATTGATATTTAAGGCTTGCTGGCTCTCTATTAAACGTGCGTATTCAGTCGATTTAAGAAACCAAACACTGGTCACAATGATAACCACTGCCACGGCCAGCTGAATAAGTATAAACTTGACCGGCAAGCTGCGACGCCACTGGGAGAGTCTAGTAGGAGAAGTATGGCCTTTTATCATGCTAATGTTACGCTCAAAGAGTGAATGGCGGTCTAATGACGGCGTTTGTGTAAAGTGAGGTATCACTTGAGTATACAACCCTTGTTGATATTGTGTGAAACACACTGCATTAAGGGTGACTAAGGCAATCTATGGTTGATGACGCAGGCCATAGGGAACCGTTATTGAGCTATCTAGCAGTATGTCACTTTTTCCACTTTATTTTTCTACTTTTTATTTTCAGCACTTAGTACTTAATACTTAGCACTTAGCACTCGATTGCTATCGTCTAGCAATACCAATGTTACTCACTGACGGTGGACTCAAACACGGTGCAAACACGGTTCGAATGCAGCTCAAATATTCAGCTTTACTTTATGTTGATAAAGTCGTGGCAGTGATCATTTTATTTACCATTATTTGACCCGCTGCATTGTGGGTTTATTTCATCTTTATCTTAACGTCATGCTTAGCTTTGTTTACATAAAACATACAAATATTGCGGATGTGAGCTTGAACGATAAAATCCGTAAGCTCAAGGACGAGATAAAATAAGCAGTTAGCCTCGAAAAAGGTGTAATTAGCCCTAGTCAAACGAGGTTTGCTCGCGTAAAATTTATGTCTTTTTCTATTTTCGTCTAAGAAAATACGTAAGCCCGAAGACTCGTAGGGTTGCCCTACATGCACTGGAAGAGATGATGTCACAGTTAACAGAGATCGTAGAACAGGCCTTAGCCGCCATCAACGACGCTACAGATTTAAAAGCGCTTGATGAGCTCCGTGTCGATTACCTCGGTAAGAAAGGTAAAATTACCGACATGATGAAGATGATGGGGAAATTGCCGCCTGAAGAGAAGCCGGCCTTTGGCCAAGCAGTGAACCAAGCAAAACAAGCGGTTCAAAAGCAATTGTCTATACGCATCGATGGATTGAAAGCGGCAGAACTTGAAGCGCAGCTAAAAGCAGAAAGCATTGATGTGAGCCTACCTGGGCGTCGTATCGACAATGGCGGGCTACATCCTGTCACGCGCACCATTGAGCGTATTGAAGCTTTCTTTGGTGAGTTAGGATTTGTGGTGAAAGATGGACCTGAAATCGAAGATGATTTTCATAACTTTGATGCATTAAACATCTCAGAGCATCACCCCGCGCGTGCCGATCACGATACATTCTACTTTAACCCTAAAGTGATGTTACGTACCCAAACATCAGGTGTACAAATTCGCACCATGGAGCATGAGAAGCCGCCGCTACGTATTATCTCTCCGGGCCGTGTTTACCGTAATGACTACGATCAAACACATACGCCAATGTTCCACCAAGTCGAAGGTTTGCTTGTGGCTGAAAAAGTCAACTTTGCAGAGCTTAAAGGCATATTGCATGACTTCTTGCGCAACTTCTTTGAAGAAGATCTTGAGGTTCGCTTCCGTCCATCGTACTTCCCATTCACTGAGCCTTCCGCTGAAGTTGATGTCATGGGGAAAAATGGCAAATGGTTAGAAGTACTCGGTTGCGGCATGGTTCACCCTAATGTACTGCGTAGCGTGGGTATTGATCCTGAGCAATATTCTGGTTTTGCATTCGGTATGGGTGTGGAGCGTTTATCAATGTTGCGTTACGGCGTTAATGATTTACGTTCTTTCTTTGAAAATGATCTTCGCTTCCTTAAGCAATTTAAATAAACGGAGCTGTATAGCATGAAATTTAGCGAATCTTGGCTTCGTGAGTGGGTTAACCCAAGTGTTAACCGTGAAGAATTAGCACACCAAATTACCATGGCGGGTTTGGAAGTTGACGGCATTGATGGCGTTGCAGCAGACTTTAGCGGCGTTGTTGTCGGTGAAGTGGTTGAATGTGGCCAGCATCCAGATGCAGACAAACTGCGGGTGACAAAAATAAATGTTGGTGATGATGAGCTAATCGACATTGTGTGCGGCGCACCAAACTGCCGATTAGGGCTTAAAGTGGCCGTTGCTATGGTTGGCGCTGTGCTGCCAGGTGACTTTAAAATCAAGAAAGCCAAGCTGCGTGGCCAACCTTCATTTGGTATGCTGTGTTCATACGGTGAACTCGGTATCGACATTGAAAGCGATGGTATTATCGAGCTTCCAACTGACGCACCGATTGGACAAGATGTGCGTGATTATCTTGACCTTGATGATGCAGTCATTGATGTTGACTTGACAGCTAACCGTGCCGATTGTCTTGGCATGGCCGGTCTTGCTCGTGAAGTGGGCGTATTGAATCGCCAAAGCGTGACAGAGCCTTCTTGGGAAGCTGTGACGGCCACTATCAGTGATGAAGTCAGTGTTGATCTACAAGCAGAACAAGAATGTGGACGCTATTTGAGCCGCGTGATTAAGAACGTCGACGTAAAAGCGGCAACCCCACTTTGGATGCAAGAGAAATTACGTCGTAGTGGTATTCGTTCAATTGACCCTATTGTTGATATTACCAACTATGTATTGATTGAATTTGGTCAGCCAATGCATGCATTTGATCACGCTAAACTGGAAGGTGACATTCAGGTTCGCAAGCCTAATGGCGAAGAAAAGCTGACATTGCTTGATGGTAATGACATCACCATCCCAGAGGGAATGTTAATCATTGCAGACAATGTTAAGCCACTGGCGCTAGCAGGCGTATTTGGTGGGGAGCATTCAGGCGTGACCACTGAAACGACTGATATCATGCTCGAGTGTGCGTTCTTTGCACCATTGGCTATTTTAGGTAAAGCGCGAAAAATTGGTCTGCATACTGATGCCTCTCATCGTTTCGAGCGGGGTGTTGATCCGCAGCTGCAACATAAAGTCATGGATCGCGCGAGTCGCCTTGTACTCGATATCTGCGGCGGTGAAGCAGGCCCTGTTGTTGAAGCTAAATCTGAAGACAACCTACCAAAGCCAGTACAAATTGTATTACGTCGCAGTAAGTTAGACAGGACTTTAGGCCATCACATCGAAGATAACGATGTGACTGAAATCCTAGAACGACTTGGTTTTGTGGTTGAGGTGACTGAAGGACAGTGGCATGTTACAACGGCGACTTATCGTTTTGATATGGCAATCGAAGAAGATTTGATTGAAGAAGTAGCCCGCATTTACGGTTACAACAACATTCCAAATATTGCGCCAATCGCGCAGTTAAGCATGTCAGATCATAATGAGTCGGATATTAGCCTAAAACGTGTTCGCAGCATGTTGGTTGCACGTGGATTTCAAGAAGCAGTCACTTATAGCTTTGTGGATCCTAAACAGCAAAACTTGATACATCCAGACGCAGAAGCCATGATCTTGCCTAATCCCATTTCGGTTGAGATGTCGGCAATGCGCCTGTCTATGTTCACCGGTTTATTAACCGCAGTGGGCTATAACCAAAGCCGTCAGCAAAACCGCGTTAGGCTGTTTGAAACAGGTTTGCGTTTTGTGCCAAATGAAGCGGCAGAGTCAGGTGTGTCACAGCAACCTATGCTTGCGGCGGTCATTGCAGGTAATCAAAATGATGAGCATTGGACGATGGAGTCAAACACGGTTGATTTCTTCGATCTCAAAGGTGATCTTGAAGCGGTGATAGGATTAACGGTTGCTGACAACGAGTTTAGTTTCAGAGCCGCGACACATCCAGCGCTTCATCCAGGACAATCAGCTGAAATATTACGGAATAACCAAGTGATTGGCATCATCGGAACGGTTCATCCGTCACTTGAGAAGCCATTTGGGCTCAATGGTAAAACAATTATTTTTGAGCTGGAATTGAATGCATTATTGCATGCTAAATTGCCGCAAGCCCAGACTGTATCTAGGTTTCCGGCAAATCGTCGAGACATAGCAATCGTTGTTGATGATGCTGTTTCTGCCAATGAAGTTGTAAAAGTGGTAAGAAAAGTTGGCGGAAATCAGTTGGTTGGCATAAACTTGTTTGACGTATACCAAGGTAAAGGTGTTGAGGCAGGCAAAAAGAGCCTTGCTATCGCGCTTTTATTACAAGATAACGCTCGTACACTGGAAGAAAAAGAAATCGCTGAAATGGTTGATGTAGTGGTTTCTGCTCTGAAAGGCGAGTTCAACGCATCGTTGAGGGACTAAAAGTATGGCACTTACCAAAGCCGATATGGCAGAACATCTTTTTGAAACGCTAGGTATCAATAAGAGAGTAGCGAAAGAGATGGTCGAGATATTTTTCGAAGAAATTCGTCAAGCTCTTGAAAGTGGTGAGCAGGTCAAGCTATCTGGCTTTGGCAATTTCGACCTGAGAGATAAGAGTCAACGACCGGGAAGGAACCCAAAGACGGGAGAGGATATCCCTATTTCGGCAAGACGTGTTGTGACGTTCCGTCCAGGACAGAAACTGAAAAGTCGCGTCGAAGAAGCTAACGCCCCTAAGTAATTGCATTAGCTAATATCGTGATGATAAGGCCACTCTATTGAGTGGCTTTTTCTGTTGTTTTTTGGCTACAGAGGTGTTGTTTTTGTCCAGAAAAGCTAAATATTTTGATCGTCGTTTTAGATTATCTTTATTACATCCCAAGTACTGGCTAACGTGGCTTGCGGTATTGCTGCTATTGCTATTTGGAGTCATGCCTGCTTGGTTAAGAGATCCCATTGCGCGCTTGTTGGCTAAAGGCGTATTAAAACTTGCGACAAAGCCTATTGGTGTGGCTAGAGCAAATTTGACCACGTGTTTTCCTGATAAATCAGCTGCAGAAATCGAGGATTTGATCCAAGATAACGTCACTAATTTTGTCATGATTTTACTGGCACAATCAGAATTGTTAGTGAAGTCACGCCAACATATTCGTAAGCGAGTCCAGCTTGAAGGCCTTGAGCATATCGAACAAGCTAAAGCCGCAGATCAGCCCGTGATTTTTATCATGCCACACGTATGGGGTATAGAGTATGCCGGATTGCGACTCAATTTAGAGTTGAACATGGTGTCCATGGCTAAAGCTCATCGTAATAACTTGTTTAATTGGTTTAACAATCGCATGCGTAGCTCACAAGGGGGCAATATTTACATGCGTGAAGCTGGCATACGTGCTTTATTGGCAGAGCTAAAACAAGGCAGAAGCTTTTTTTATTTACCGGATGAAGATCTGGGGCCAGACAAAAGCGTCTTTGCCCCTTTTTTAGGCACAACCAAAGCGACGCTGCCTGTTGTGGGTAGGCTTGCACAAGCAGGCAATGCACAGGTCATGCCGGTGAAAATTGGTTATGATCCCGTGAAACGTCAGCACCAGTTAACGGTGATGCCTGCAATCGCACCTGAGCAAATGCAGGGTAAAGAGAATGAAGCTATCGCGTTAAATAAAGCGGTTGAGCAAGTTATTCTCGCCTATCCAGAACAATACATGTGGTTTTTAAAGATCTTAAAAACGCGTCCACCAGGCGAAAAGTCTATTTATTCATGAACGCCATTGCTTAGATGGGATCAAAAAAGCCGCATAATTATTGCGGCTTTGTTTGATTGTTCAGTCCGTTATTACACAATCAATTGGTATTGGCTGTGTAAAATATCGATGATCTCTTGCTTAGGGTTTTCGCTTATGTGTAATTTCTCGCCAATCACTTTTTCTGCAATGCCGACATAAGTGTTAGAAATATCCATCATTACAGACTCAGGAAGCTTATTATCTTTTGCTAAGGCAAAGCGCTCTTCCATACGGTTCTTGTTGAGCAAGATATCTGCATCTGGGAAGTGATTGAGTAACCACTGTCTGAAACCTTCTTTTGATTGCTCAATGATTTTTCCGTCGCGGTGTGACGGACCATCCCAGATCCGAGAGCTATCTGGTGTGCCAACTTCATCCATGTAGATCAGTTTTTCATTACCTGCAGCATCATGAACGTAGCCAAACTCAAATTTGGTATCCACAAAGATTTGATCGTGCTTAGCTAATGCATCGCTGATGACATCAAAGCCTTCGGTCAATAATTTTTCGTAAAGGTCGATATCGGCAGTGTTACTAAAGTTAAAGCCGTTAACATGACGTTCGATGTCACTGCGCGACACATTAACGTCATCCGCTTCTGGTACGCCGTCAAGCCCGGTTAATACGCCTTTTGTCGAAGGTGTGATTAATAGCTCAGGCAGTTTTTGATCTTTCTCTAAGCCTTCAGGGATCGTGATCCCGCAAAATTCACGTTCACCTTTAGTGTAAGCACGCCACATTGAGCCGGTAATGTATTGGCGAGCAATGGCTTCAATCATCACTGGGCGAGCTTTTTGTACAATCCATACTAATGGATGTGGAATATCCAAAATATGGCTGTCTGCTAGGCCTTTTTCTTTGAATAGCTTGAACCAGTGATTTGAAATTGCGTTAAGTGCTGTTCCTTTACCGGGGACACCATTTAAACCGTTCTCACCTTGCCATACACAATCAAACGCAGAGATCCGGTCACTAATGACCATAATGGCGAGTGGTGCGTTAGCGGGGACGTCATAGCCTTTATCTTTGATCAAACGGGCGCTGTCTTCTTCGGTCAGCCAATAAACACTGCGCACTTTGCCTGAGTGGACAGGTTGATTGGTACGAATAGGAAGGTTGTCATTTACGACTAAAACTTTATCTGCAAGATTCATAGGGCACACTTTTATTATTGAGAAGCTTAATTTTAGTGGCGCAAATTGTACCAGAACTTACGTAGGGCAACACTATGTATGGGGCGGTTTTATCTTTGTTAAACACAGTGTTCTTAATAAAATAAAATCAACAGCTCCTAATCAGAAGAGGCGGTTTCACCTGCGATATTATCCTAGTGAGTTATGCAGGGTGAGCACGCAATGCCTAACAATCTACCATCAGGAAAATATGTGAGCATGGCGCACTCAATCGAGTGCTTAGTGCTTTACTCTAGAGGGGAAGAGCCTTGGTTCAATTAAGCTTACAGCCTAATGAATCAAGGCTTGATTTTACTTGGCAGCGTTATGACGCTTCATCAGATTGGCCGTGACATCCTCAAGTGAAAGGTGCTGATCTTCAAGTAACACCAATAGGTGATAGATAAGATCGGACGCTTCATCAATCAGTTCTGGTTTGTCATGGGTGGCGGCAGCTAATGCGGTCTCCAGTCCTTCTTCACCGACTTTTTGCGCGATACGTTTAGTGCCACGGTCAAACAAGTAAGCGGTGTAGCTTGATTTAGGATCTTGGCCTTTGCGAGACGCAATTAATGCACTGAGATTATCAATGAAGCTATGGGCCTTACCATCGGTCCAGCAACTTTCGGTGCCTTTATGGCACGTTGGGCCATTAGGCAGCACCTGTACCAATAAGCTATCGTTGTCACAATCCATATCGAGCGCGATCAGATCAAGCGTATGACCCGAGGTTTCGCCTTTGGTCCATAAGCGCTGTTTACTGCGGCTAAAAAAAGTGACCACACCGGTAGTGAGCGTTTTTTCTAAAGCGGCTTGATCCATATAACCTAGCATCAGTACTTTGCCAGTTAGGTGGTTCTGTACGATAGCGGGGATTAAACCGTCGGTTTTGGCCCAATCTAATTGGCTCAACAATGCATGGTCTTGCTTATTTGTTTGATAAAGCGATGTCATGTTACATCCTTAATTCGAACTTATTTATGTGCCGCTAGTTTATACGCGCACAGCGATTTGATTGTCACGTAGATAACGCTTTAATGCTTGAATATCGATAATGCCTTTGTGAAATACACTGGCAGCCAGTGCAGCATCGACTTTAGCTAAAGTGAAAACCTCTTTAAAATGTGCCATTGTGCCTGCACCGCCTGAGGCGATTAAGGGGACGTCGCATAGTGAGCGAACCATAGACAACTGTTCAATGTCATAACCTTGTCGTACGCCATCTTGATTCATTGCGTTGAGCACGATTTCACCGCAGCCACGCTTTTGCACTTCTTCTACCCAGTCTTGCGTAAACCATTGAGTGTCTTTGGTGGCAGACTCATCGCCAGTAAACTGTTTGACTTTATAACTGTCACTGATGTGATCATGATAAGAGTCGATACCAATCACAATACATTGGCGGCCAAACTCGTCTTGTAAACGTTCAATTAAACTTGGATCGGTTAATGCTGGCGAGTTAATAGAGATCTTATCAGCGCCAAAGGCCAGTTTTTCACGGGCTTGTTCGATGGTGCGAATGCCCCCCGCGACACAAAATGGAATATCGATACGCTCAGCCACGCGGCTGACCCACGACTTGTCGATAACCCGGTCATGGGCGCTGGCGGTGATGTCATAAAATACCAATTCGTCGGCACCTTCATCGGCGTAGCGCGCGGCCAGAGGCACAATGTCACCGACAATTTCGTGATTACGAAACTGCACGCCTTTAACCACTTTTCCCTCTTTTACATCGAGGCAGGGGACTATGCGTTTGGCCAACATGTAATTGCCTCCTCAACGGTAAACTGATTGATGAGCAGTGCTTTGCCAATAATGATGCCATTAGCGCCGCTATCTTTTACCGCTTGTACATCTGCCAAAGTTGCAATACCACCAGAGGCTTGCCAGTTAATCTTTGGATATGCAGTGCTTATCTCTTGGTATAGCTCGGTATTCGCGCCTTGCAAAGTACCGTCTCGGCTAATATCGGTGACAAGGGCGTGTTTTAGGCCAACCTCTGTAAACTCAGCCACTAAGGATTCCAGCGTTTTGCCGCCACCAGACTGCCAGCCTGACACCGCCACTATTTTATCGCCTTGTTCATTAATGTTGACATCGAGCGCTAAACAGATAGCATCGCTGCCATATTTTACAAACCAACTTTTTACTAATTCAGGTTCTTTGACGGCTAGAGAGCCTATCACCACGCGGCTAACCCCTATCTCCAGTAATTCACTTAACTGCGCTTCAGTCCTGACGCCACCACCGACTTGTATCGGTGTGTCTAGTCCTTGTACTAAGCTGGCTATAAGCTGTGTTTGGCGCTTCATCGGGTCTTTTGCGCCAGTTAAATCAACAATGTGCAGCAAATCAGCACCTTGCTCTTGGTAGCTTTGTAGCTGCGCTAACGGGCTTAAATCAAACGTGGTTTTTTGATTGTAGTCGCCTTGGTAAAGACGAACGACTTGACCTTCTATAAGATCAATTGCTGGTATGATCATCTTTACGCCTCACACTGATTTGAATGGTTGTTTTGCTTAAAAGTATCGGTTGACATGTTGAGGAAATTTTTCAACATTCTTGCGCCAACGGATGCGCTTTTTTCTGGATGAAACTGCAAGCCGATAAAGTTGGCTTTGGCGATCGCTGCGCTAAACTGCTCACCATGTTCTGCACTGGCGATAGTATATTCACTGATTGGTGCGCAATAGCTATGGACAAAATACACATAATCACCTTTGTGGATCCCGTCAAAAATAGGATGTGCAGTGGGGGTTATTTGATTCCAGCCCATATGAGGCAGAGGTAAACCTTTACTATCAAGCTCTTCGATATCGGTTGGGATCAGCCCAAGGCACTGGCAGTCTTCAGTTGTCGCGCCACGCTCTTTTGATAAACGCGTCAACATCTGCATGCCTAAACAAACACCAAGTACCGGTTGAGTCAGTGAACTGATCACCTCGACTAACTGCTTACTGCGCAGTGATGCCATTGTCGCGCCAGCGGTGCCCACACCGGGCAGCACCACCCGAGTGGCTGCCTTAATGGCCGAGATATCATCGGTGACACTGAGGTTTTGCCGCTCATCAGCCGATAACAAACGTTCAAACGCAAAGCGAACTGAACTTAAGTTGGCGCAGCCAGTATCGATGATCACCGTGGTACCAGAGGTAGTATTTACTTGCTGATCACGCTCTTGCTCACTCATAGCACACCTTTACTCGATGGCAATGCATCGCCTTCTATAGCAACGGCTTGACGTAGCGTGCGCCCCAGTACCTTAAACAAGCTCTCTACTTTATGGTGATCGTTATCGCCTAACGTTTTAAGGTGCAAAGTGCAGCGCAGTCCATCGGAGAATGAACGGAAGAAATGTGGCACCATTTCGGTAGCCATCGCGCCAACCATCTCACGATCAAACTCTGCTGAGAATTTAATGAAGGGGCGGCCTGATAGATCCAGTAAACATTCTGCGCTGGCTTCATCCATGGGAATGGCTTGCTCAAAAGCATTGCCAAAACGCGCAATCCCACGTTTATCGCCTAATGCTTGACGCAGTGCATCACCAATTGCTAATGCGGTATCTTCAACACTGTGGTGATCATCAATCTCTAAATCGCCATCCACATTAACGTCCATCTTAAAATTACCGTGAGTTGAGATCTGCTCTAGCATGTGATCAAAAAAACCAATGCCAGTATTGATTGAGCCTTTAACTCCTGAGTCGAGGTCGATGGTGACGTTAATGTCGGTCTCTTTAGTGGTGCGCACGACAGTAGCCACACGATTTTTACTCAGCAGTTTTTCGGCAATGTCATCCCAAGTCAGGCTTTGTGGATTATATTGCAGCCCTTGAATGCCCATTGAGTCAGCCAATCCCATATCCGTTTCACGATCGCCGATAACAGCTGATTGGGTGAAATCAATGCGACCGGTGGTGAGGTACTCTTTCACTAGCCCAAGTTTTGGTTTACGGCAACTGCAGTTTTCATCATCGAAATGCGGGCAGATAAGAACATCGTCAAATTTTACTCCTTGGCTACTCAATATTTGCATCATCATATCTTGCGGTGCATCAAAGTCATCTTTTGGAAAAGAAGGCGTGCCAAGTCCGTCTTGGTTACTGACCATCACTAAACGGTAACCTGCATTTTGTAGCTTTAATAGCGCAGGAATGACATTGGGCTCAAACACCAATTTCGCGAGCGTATCGACCTGTTTGTCGGTCACTGGCTCTTCGATAATGGTGCCGTCACGGTCAATAAAAAGAATTTTTTGTTTCATTATGGTACTACCTTTCAGATTTTTTAAATTTTGGACTTGGCGTTAGCCATCGTGCCAAGTCATGATTATTCTTATTTATTCGGCGTCGAAAAAAGGTTAATTAAGTAGTCTGTTTGCGCCTGATTGGAAAAGCTAAAGCGAATACAGTTCGCTAAGCGTTTGTCGTTATAACTTCGGGCAATTACGCCTGCTTGAGTTAGCTTTTGTTGGACGGCGGGTTTGTCATTAAACTCTGCTAAAACGTAGTTACCGTGCGCGTTGACCACTTTGGCACCAAAGGCTTGCAATGCGTGTGCTAGTCGCTGACCTTGCAACTTCATTTCATCGACCTGAGTTTGCATGGTTGTTAAGCCATGAGGACTTAGCGCTTGCACTGCGAGCTGACTCACCGGCAGTGGCACAGGGTAGGGGGCGATGACGCGCATACACATATCGATAATGTCAGGGTTGGCGAGCAAAAATCCGCAGCGAGCACCAGCGAGTGCAAAAGCTTTCGACAAGGTGCGCAGCACCACCAAATTGCTTTTGCTTGCGACTAAATCCGCCACCGAATACTCTGGGCTAAATTCGATATACGCTTCATCTATCACCACTAGCTGCTCGGGGTTGCTATCGATGATCTTAACCAGTTCATCCCTTGCAATCACACTGCCTGTTGGGTTATTCGGATTGCAGATGAATAGGATCTTGCTATTGACTCCCTTATCAATCTGCGTCGCATAATCTGTCGGCAGCTGAAAATCATCAGTCAGTTGTAAGGCATTAACCGCCACGTTGGCTGTTTTAGCACTAATGGCATACATACCGTAAGTGGGGCCAAAAGTGGTGATGGAATCTGTACCTGGATTGCAAAATGTCCGTACCAGAATTTCAATCGCTTCATCAGCGCCGCGACCGGTCAAGATGCACTGGCTCGGCACCTTGCTATAACGGCTATAAGCCTCGATTAACGCGGGTGGTTGGCACTCAGGGTAACGGTTAACGTCCACTAAATCCGTGTTATTAAAGGGTGACTCATTGGCATTTATCCAGATATCCCCTTGACCGCCAATCCGCCTTGCAGATTGATAAACTTCCAAATCTAACAGTTCTGGTCTCGCTAAGCGTTGTGCAAGTGTATTTGTGTTAGCCATCATGCCTGTGAATCACCCTTGTTAGCGATATTAAGTGATGCAAGACGCAGCGCTACTGCATTTTTGTGCGCATCGAGTTGCTCTGCTGCGGCGAGTGTCATCACTGCATTACCTATGCTCGCGAGGCCGTCCGCGGTGAGCTCTTGTACGGTAAAGCGGCGACTAAAGTCAGCCAGTGACAAACTTGACACGGTTTTACTGTAGCCATATGTCGGTAATACGTGGTTGGTGCCGCTCGCATAATCTCCAACAGATTCAGGCGTGTAGGCGCCTAAAAATACCGAGCCAGCAGCGCGAATATTAGCTAATACTGCCCTCGGTTGTGCTGTTTGGATAATAAGGTGCTCAGGCCCATAAAGGTTAGAGACCTGTGCAGCTTCAGTCATATCATTGACCAGCAGTGTGCGGCTACAACTTAGCGCCGTAGTGGCAACGTCTGAGCGTGAAAGTTCAGACAATTGCTGCGCTAATGCTTGATTCACCTGGTTGGCCACATCGTTAGAATCTGTGACTAACATGACTTGTGAGTCAGGCCCGTGCTCGGCTTGAGAGAGCAGATCTGCCGCAATAAAGCTGGCATTGGCGTTCGCATCGGCAATGACTAACACCTCCGATGGGCCTGCTGGCATATCAATACTGACCGTGGCTCGGCTATCTTGGCTAACTGCTCGTTTCGCTTCGGTGACAAAGCGGTTACCAGGGCCAAATATTTTATCAACTTGCGGCACGGACTCGGTGCCAAATGCAAGAGCTGCAATGGCTTGTGCACCACCGACTTGATAGATCTCTGTAATACCGCACACATTAGCTGCATAGATAATGGCATCGTTAATCGGCGGTGGACTGACTAGCACCCGTTGGCGACAACCTGCAATTTTAGCGGGTTGTGCCAACATTAAAACGGTGGAGATCAGTGGCGCGGTACCGCCCGGAATGTAGAGGCCGACTTTCTCAATTGGCTCACTTCTAAGTTCGCAGCGAATACCTTTTTGGGTTTCAACATCAACAGGGCTCGATACCTGTGCTCGGTGAAAGGTATCGATATTAGCTTGAGCTTGGGCAATCGCTTGTTTCAGCTCCGCCGGTACGGCTTGGCAAGCTTGCGCTATTTGCGCTTTTGATAGCTGAAGGTTATCGATATTCACGCCGTCAAACTGCTTAGCAAAACTGCGCAGCGCACTGTCACCCTCAGTCACAACAGCCTCGATAATGTTAGCCACCGTTTGCTCAAGGTTTGAGTCGCCGATGAGCGGCGATCTTGCCAGTGCGTCTTGCTTAGCCGCTGTTGTTAATGTTTGCCAATTGAGAATGTCCATCAACTTACCCCATCATTTTTTCAATAGGCATGACAAGAATGGAGCTGGCACCGAGTTGCGTCAGTTGTTCCATGGTGTCCCAGAACAAGTCTTCGGTACTGACAACGTGGATTGCCACGCGGTTACTGTCATCGTTAAGTGGCAATACCGTTGGGTTTTCAGCGCCAGGAAGTAACGCAACAATTTGCTCTAATGTTTCCGTTGGGGCGTGTAGCAAAATGTATTTACTTTCTTTTGCGCGAACGACGCCGTTGATGCGTGACAGGATTTTGTTGATCAGCGCTTGTTTGTCATCTGGCTGGCTATTGGTTGACTGGATAAGGCACGCGGTAGATTGGTATATTACTTCAGTTTCGTAAAGGCCATTAGCTTCCAGTGTGGCGCCAGTTGAGACTAAATCGCAAATGGCGTCAGACAACCCTGCTCTTGGAGCCACTTCTACAGAGCCTTTTAACATACAGTCGTTATAGTTAATGCCTTTTTGCTGCATGTAACGACGAAGAATGTTTGGGTATGAGGTTGCAATACGTAGCCCTTCTAATGAACTGGCATCTTGGTAATCAAATTCATTAGGCACTGCCAGTGATAATCGACATGCGCCGAAATCAAGTTCACGCAGCTTAATACACTCAGATGGCGTACCTAATGATTGGCGTTCAATCTGTTCTTCTTCCAATACGTTCTCGCCAATAAAACCTAAGTCGACAACGCCATCCATCACGAGACCTGGAATATCGTCATCACGGACCCGAAGCAAATCGATGGGCATGTTGTCAGAGTGAGCAATAAGGCGTTGCTCATTAATGTTAAACTTTACACCACAGCTTTTTAGTAACTTTAAAGACTCTTTAGATAAACGGCCTGATTTTTGGATAGCAATTCTTAATCTGCTTGACTCTGACATGGTGACTTCCTTTAAGTTGATTCAAAAATTCAAATAAAACCAAAAAACCCCTGGAATTCCTTCCAGGGGTTTTTGATATGTTAAATCAACCGCCGGAAAGGATGAGTCCTTCGGCAGTGAGCTTCCGAAGGCTACCGCATATGGTGGTGATGATGGATAGTGTTCAAAAGCTTTGTCATATTCGTGTCTCTTACATAAAAAGGTGGGGCCTGATGGCCAATAATATCGGCTACAACATTACGATGTGTTGCCGATGCAACTAAATTAATCAGTTTTATGATTGATTGCAACAACTAATTTAAGCAGATGAGTAATGTTCATCTAAGTGTCATTTTTAGTGTTTTTTGAACTGTCG
>JAOIUG010000042.1 GCA_028223395.1 Shewanella sp. | reverse complement strand
CTGCTCTAAGGCTTCGCGCTCTGCGGTGACCATCAGCTGTAATGCTTGTCGCTCAAGTGACAGCTGCTCCAGTGCGCCATCAGTAGTACGGTTTAACTGTTGTAACAGTGGGCTTAATTCGTGGCGTAAATCGCCGGCGAGCGCGGCTATCATCTCTGGGCTTTGCGCCATCAATTGTTGAAATTTTGCCGATGTGTCACTAATGCTGATGAGAGTAGCTTGCACTTTGTCGGCGTTAATATTGGAGTGCAAGGCGTACAGTTCTATTTTCCAACCTAAGATTTTGGGTGTCTGCTCTGCGATCATTGCCATTTTGTCAGAGATATCGCTCATAACCTCAGGCACTGAGCCAAAAGTGGTGATCAGATCTAATTCATTCACTTTGTTATATTCAAGCCAGTCGGAGTATGCAGATTGACGGGAAAAAGACAAACTACGAATAGGATGCTTAGCGACATATTGTTGAATGAATGCTTGGTTTTGTGCAAAGTCTCGCGCGCCGAACTTTTCAATTGTGCGCTCCAACTGCTGCAATAAATGCACACTCACATTCACTGCAACCTGCTGCTGATCACCAAAGGCAGTGTTACCCGCCCCGGTGCTAAAAAATTGAGCCATTTGCGCCATAAACACCCAAGTATCGAGCATCGCAGCTGTGGGCGAGGTTTGAAAAACAGTGTATTGCAAATTTTGCTCTGCGTTGATTTTCCACATCAAGGCGTTTGACGTTATCAAAATACTCTCGCTGTTATGCTCGATGGTTTCAGCCGCGCTTTCAACTTGGCTATAAAATAACCGGCTAAAGTCGCGGCTAAAGACTCGCATATTCAACTGCTCTTTAGGTAACGGCTCGCCACTTTCAAGTTTAAGCTCTAACAATGAGCAGCTTGCAATCAGCATGCTTATCACCATAAACAAGCCCACTTGACGTATCGATTTCATAACGTCTCCCACCCTTACAACACTTTGGTTCTAAATATGAACAGTGATAAATTTCACGCTAACATCGATACCATTAAACCGTGCATATGCCGTTAACTGTCCGCCATTTTGCCTACAATGCTCATGTCCTTGGTCGTGGTGAATACACTGAGCTTGTAACTCAATTCTAGCTAACTTAAACTTTGACGCAAATTCAAACAGGTATACGATAAGATGCAATCACCTTGTGTGGCTCGCTGTGGGCTCAATGACGATGATTACTGTATGGGATGCTATCGCCACATTGACGAAATTGTCGGTTGGGGCAAGGCCAGTGAGGCGCGAAAAGCGCAAATCTGCTCCAAGCTAGAGCAGCGTAAAACGGACATGGTTAAGAGTGAGAATAGTGCGATTTTAAGCCGTGCCAAATGGTTAGAAGCAGAAGCGAGAATTGCTGAGGTTGACGACAGCTCAGTTTAGATCAAAAAAGCCGCATAATGCGGCTTTTTATGTGGCATGAAACCGCAATAAAATAGATTATTTCTTCAGCATGCTTTTTAAGTCAGCAAAAGGATTATAGGTTGCCGCATCCACTTTGGTTTCAGTGGTGGCGCCATACTGGATCAACTCTTCAAACTTTGAATGTTCGTTGTCATGGCAGTACAGACATAACAGCTCCCAATTTGAGCCGTCTGATGGGTTGTTATCATGATTATGATCACGGTGATGCACCGTCAGCTCACGCAAATTAGCATTGTTAAACTCGCGAGTGCAACGGCCGCAAACCCAAGGATACAGTTTAAGCGCTTGCTCTCGGTAACCGGTTTCACGTTTCGCTTTATACTCACGCGCTTCAGCTAAGACTTTATCTAACTTACTTTGTCCTGGTGCAGGCATTCACTTTATCTCATCTTGAATTAACACTTGTGATCCAATTCTAACACTGAACTTCTTCGATCCCCAAGCTTCTCATGCTTACTGCATTAACGGTTTTAATGACTAAAAAAAACAGCACCAACAATTAAATTGTGGTGCTGTTATCATTTTTAACTTTAATAGGGAGAGGACAACAGTAGCATTATAGCTTCAGATCTTTTTCCATTTCGGCGTACGAGATATGGCGCACGTCTTTACCTTTAACGTAATAGATAATGTATTCGCAAATATTCTGACAGCGATCGCCCACTCGCTCTACTGCGCGTGCCGCCCAAAGTACGTCTAATACTTCAGGGATAGAGCGCGGATCGGCCATCATGTAGGTCATTAATTGACGAATAATACCTTCATACTCTTTATCTAACTTAATATCTTCTTTATGCAGCTCAAGCGCCACATCAGCGTCCATGCGGGCTAGTGCATCCAGTGTTGAGTGCAAAGTGCGCGTGGCATGGCGACCCATGTTTTCAATACTCACCAATAATGGCTGTTGATTTTTAGAGCGTTTATCCATTGCCGCTTTGGCAATTTTAACGCAGGCATCGCCAATACGTTCTAAATCGGTAATGGTTTTAGAAATAGCCAACACTAAGCGTAAATCGCTGGCGGCAGGTTGGCGCTTAGCAATAATACGGGTGCATTCTTCATCAATGGCCACTTCCATACCATTGACTTTATGGTCGCCCTCAATGACTTTTTGCGCTAATTCAGCATCAAGCGCAGCTAATGCATCAAGCGACTGCTCCAGTTGACGCTCAACCAAGCCGCCCATGGTTAATACACGGTTGCGAATATCATCGAGCTCAGCATTAAACTGGCCAGAGATATGTTTATTTAAATTCATGTTTTCCATTGCACTCAATCCCTATCCGTTCTATTTATCCATAGCGACCGGTAATGTAATCTTCGGTCTTTTTCTTACGTGGCGTAGTAAAGATGGTGTTGGTATCGGCATACTCAACCAGCTCGCCCATGTACATAAAGGCAGTTTGATCTGACACACGCGCCGCCTGTTGCATGTTATGGGTTACGATAACCACAGTGTATTGTGACTTCAGCTCTGTGATCAACTCTTCAATGGTTAAGGTTGAGATAGGATCAAGTGCCGATGTTGGTTCATCAAGCAATAACACTTCAGGCTCAATTGCAATCGCTCGGGCAATCACCAGACGCTGCTGCTGACCACCTGATAGACCGAATGCATTGTCATGAAGTCTATCTTTTACTTCATCCCAAATCGCGGCGCCGCGCAGTGAGCGCTCAGCGGCATCATCTAAGTCACGTCGATTATTGACGCCTTGCAAGCGCAGACCATACACCACATTTTCATAAATTGATTTAGGAAACGGGTTCGGGCGCTGAAATACCATGCCGACATTACGGCGCAGCGCTGCTACATCGACTTTTTTGTCATAAATATTTTGACCATGCAGCAAGATCTCGCCACTGGTATGGCAGTTATCAACCAAGTCATTCATGCGGTTAATACAGCGCAAAAGCGTTGATTTACCACAACCACTTGGGCCAATAAACGCGGTGACCTTTTTCTTCGGAATATGCATAGACACATCAAATAGCGCCTGTTTATCACCGTATTTAAGGTTTAAATTACGGATCTCTAATGCCGTGTCTTCTTTACTTAAGTTGTCTAGGTCTAGCTTGTCAGTTTTCACTACTGATTGATCTATTGAAATCATGTTATTTCCTATCACTCAGGATAATCGTCAATTAATGCTCAAGCGAGCGATATTTCTCGCGTAAGTGGTTTCGTACACCAATGGCCGTTAAATTTAACGCCACAATCACTGAAACCAACAGGAAGGAAGTTGCGTATACCAAAGGACGCGCCGCTTCTACGTTCGGACTTTGGAAACCAACATCGTAAATGTGGAAACCTAAGTGCATGAACTTACGTTCTAAATGCACAAATGGGAAATTCATATCGATAGGCAATGTCGGCGCCAATTTAACCACACCGACCAGCATCAAAGGCGCAACCTCACCCGCTGCTCGCGCTACCGCTAAAATCAAGCCCGTCATAATGGCAGGACTGGCCATTGGGATAATAATGCGCCATAGGGTTTCCGCTTTCGTCGCGCCGAGTGCCAAACTACCTTGACGAACTGAACTTGGAATACGGCTCAAGCCCTCTTCGGTCGATACAATCACTACCGGTAAAGTTAAAATCGCCAGTGTTAATGCCGACCAAATCACACCTGGCGAGCCAAAGGTTGGCGCAGGTAGTGCTTCAGGGTAAAACAGTTGGTCAATTGAGCCACCAAACATATAAACAAAGAAACCTAAACCAAACACACCGTACACGATAGATGGCACGCCCGCTAAGTTAATCACCGCGATACGGATCATCTTAGTCACAGGCCCTTTTTTGGCATATTCATGCAAGTAAATAGCCGCAATCACCCCAAATGGCGTCACAATGACAGCCATCAACATCACCATAAATACGGTGCCGAAAATAGCAGGGAATACGCCACCTTCAGTGTTAGCCTCACGGGGATCATCACTGATAAACTTGCCCAAGCTCACAAACCAGTGACCCACTTTATCCAGTAGTCCTAGGCGGTTGGCATAGGTTACATCTAAAATGGTGTCTAGCTTTAAGATCACTTCTTCACCGCGCATGTCGCGGATCACCACGGCATCTCGACTTGCTTGTGCTTTTAAGTCAAAAAAAGCTTTCTCAACAATTTTGTATTCGGCGTTAAGCGTGTCACGTTGCGCTTCAATTTTCGCTTTTCGGCTGTCGGTCAACGCGTTATCTAATTCATACTTGCGTGCTTTTAAGCGTAAATTTTCAAGTTCATAGTTGATACGACCAATGTCGCTCTTTTGGATTGCCAACGCCTGCTCATTTAACGCAACCGCCCGCGCGATGCCATCGGCAAACGCTTGCTCAACATTCGTTACTGGGAGCCGCTGGCCTGCTTCAACAATGCCGACTGGGTAACCGTAAAAATCACCATTTTTACTGCGCTCAATGACTGCGATATCGTTGGGCTTAGAGCGTGAAATAATGTCGGTTTCCATTATCCAGCGAAAATCTAAGCTCACAAACTCACGGTTACCCGTTTTAATTAAATAACGTGTAACGGTGTCACCGACGTCTTTATCAAACTGATGCCCTGCTGACACTAAGCGATCGACCGGCACGGCCTCTTTGTCATATATTTCGCCGACCAACATTGAAGCGTTACCGTACTCATCGGTGATCTCCCACTGATAAATATCAGCAGGCCAAAAGTAACTCAAACCACGCCATGCGATAAGTAATAGCAAGCCTAAGACTGCAATCAAACATACGCTCACAGCGCCACTGGTCATCCAAATCCAAGGAGAACCAGATTTAAACCATTTACCCATTAACTAAACCTCTGATGGCGACAGGCGACTTTTTATTGATTAAAAACATATTCAGGATCATCTCAACATTCCTATAAATAAGCAGTTACAGTGAGCTGTAGCGTTCACGTAGACGTTGTCTCACCACTTCTGCAATCGTGTTGAAGAAGAAAGTAAAAATAAACAGCACAAATGCAGCCAGGAACAATACACGGTAATGGGAGCTACCAATGGCAGATTCCGGCATTTCAACTGCGATGTTAGCTGCTAGCGTTCTCATCCCCTCGAAAACACTCCACTCCATAATCGCGGTATTACCCGTTGCCATCAGTACGATCATGGTCTCACCCACAGCGCGGCCCAGCCCCATCATGACTGCTGAGAAAATACCAGGGCTTGCTGTTAGCAATACCACTCTTGTAAGTGTTTGCCATGTGGTGGCACCGAGCGCCAAACTACCATTTGAAAGGTGACGTGGCACCGAGAACACCGCATCTTCTGCAATAGAGAAAATAGTCGGAATAACCGCAAAGCCCATGGCAATCCCCACAACTAAGGCGTTGCGTTGATCGAAGGTGATCCCCAGCTCATTGGTAATGAACATACGTGTATCGCCGTCAAATAACGCAGACTCAAGACTTGGGCTGATGGCAAATGAGAACCAACCGATAAACAGCACCACAGGAATGAGCATGATCTCTTGGTAAGTTTCTGGCAGGCGTTGCTTCCATTTTACCGGCAACTTATGCCAAGCGAATGCACTGGATAACACCGATATCGGCAGCAAGACCAGCAAGGTTAATATGCCGGGCAAGTTATCTTCTATCAACGGCGCTAACCACAGGCCGGCTAAGAAACCAAGAATAACCGTCGGCAGCGCTTCCATAATTTCAATGGTCGGTTTAACAATAGCGCGCACTTTAGGTGACATGAAGTACGCAGTGTACACCGCGCCTGCAATTGCCAGCGGAGTGGCAAATAACATGGCATATAACGCCGCTTTCATGGTGCCAAATGCCAACGGCATTAAGCTTAACTTGGCCTCAAAATCATCTGAGCCTGATGTCGATTGCCATACATATTTAGGCTCTGGATAACCTTCATACCAGACCTTATTCCACATCGCGCTCCACGACACCTCAGGGTGAGTATTGTCAACACTAAACAGGTTTAGTTTGCCATTTGCTTCAACCACTAACGCATTTGAACGCGGGCTAAAGCCGACTGTCCCTGGATTGCTAAGGTTGAATTTTTCAGAGAAAAGCTCACGTTGACTGGTGGTGTACAGTAAACTTAATTGGCCATCATCAGTAATGGTGACAAAACTTTTGCGATAAAACTCAGAGGCAACACTCTTAATGCCCGCGGGATTATCAAACTCGCGGATCTCTTGGTATTGACGCCCTTGTTCAGTGCTAACCTGAAAATACTGTTGCACTAAGCCACTGTCATAACTGATGAGTAATGAGCTCGCGCCCGCCAGTAAGTTAATACTGGCCACCTTCGCATTGGCTCTTTTTAATTCAATCACCTGTTTTAAATCAACCGCTTCTGCATCGCGAATATCATAAATAAAGAGTTTATCGTCAGAGCTTAAAATCAACTGGCGCTGATCTGGTGTCATCAGTTGCTGCTGCGCATTGACCGGTGCATCGGGGATCACGCCGGTATAAGAGACCCACTCCACTTCCTCTGTCATCATGTTCTCTTCGCCTTCTTGACGAGAGATGCGCCATATCTTTGCATCATCTTGATAAACAAAGGTCATTTTGTCACTGCTGTGGTCGAAAACTAAATGATTCAATGCGCGGCCATCGGCATCAACCGTTAATGGCACATTACCATTAGGAAAGCGCAGCTTAGGCGTGATCAATCGCTTGTCATCAGGGTAAGTCACCCCAAACTCAATCCCAGCAACAATGGCTTGGCCATTATTTAATCCTAGAGCAAATCGCTGCTCGTTGGGCATTGCCGCATAGCTACTGACGACTGTTGTCCCCGCTGGAGGCACAATGTCTTCAGAGCGCAATAACTGTGAGGTTTCAGTGTCATAAAAATCGACTTTTCCTAACGTTGACACACGATACATCACTGCATTTTGCTCGTCACTGCCCACCATTAAAGCTGGCTGAGTATCGTGATACTGCGCACTGCTAATGGGGGTGACTTCCGCGCTATCAAAGATAGGTTTAACCACATAAAGCAGATAAAAGAAGATCAAAAGCAGCGCCACAAATACCATCGTGCCACCCACAGTGACACCAACTTGAGCTGCTTTGTCCATGATTGCTCTGCGAGACGTACCATTGTTTATCAATAGGTTGTTTGCAGCAGATCCAGGCTGAGAGACCTGAGTTTCCATTAAGAACCTCGATTATTATAAAGCCAGCAACAAAACTGGGATTGGATCAACGGCTATGCTTACGGTAGTGTTAACTCATCAGCATGGCGTTGACTTATTTTAATGCGGTGCATTATATGACGCAAAAGTGACACTAGTGTTACAGTCTTTTAATTTTTATTAAATACAGGGATATCAACATGTTAAGACTTTTAGTTACCTTGCAAACCACAGATAGAGAAGGCTTAGTTGAACAAATTGCCCATACAATAAGTCATTACGGTGGTCATTGGCTTGATTCTGAACTACGCCATATTGACGGCATTTTTGCCGCCATTTTATTATTAGAAGCCCCAACAGCGCAGTGGGAGGCGCTCATTGACACCTTAAAGGGCATCGAAGGCGTGTCGCTGACGGTGGCAAAAACCAAACGTGTTGCCACTTCACTCACCCACTTAAGTTACTCTTTAGTTGCTTACGATCGCCCAGGACTGGTGCATGAGATCTCAAATAAGATCAGTGCCCTTGGCATTAATATCGAGCGTATGAGCACCTGTTACGAAAGCGCCAGCCATACCGGGATTGCACTGTTTAGAGCAGAGTTTAATGTCGGCATAAAAGATCCCAGCCATGAAAATCAATTAACCGAAGCGCTGCATGCCATTGGCGATGATGTGGTGTTAGATCCATTGAGCGCTTAAATCGACCCGTGCAAGCTGTCAGTTAACGCCCTGACCGCTTGCATGCAATCACCTTAATGGCCTGTTAAGTCACCGCCCACTTAACAGGTCACATTCTCCATCGACAAACTGCATAGAACCGTTGCAAGCAATCGATAAAACCATTCCAAATAGCAACAAACAATCTGTTAGACTGCACAAAAACCTAATAAGAAAGTCATGTCATGCTTGGAACACTTAGAAAAATGCGCAGTCACCTTGATGAGAATCAACAGGTGCAATACCAATTACCTGTCGGCGATGCGTTGCTGGATTTAAACCCGCTTATCGGCTCTGAATTAACCTTGACGCACACCGGTAAAATACTGTGTTGTAACTGCGGAAAAAAAACCAAGAAGAGTTATTCGCAAGGCCACTGCTACGTGTGTATGCAAAAACTGGCCAGTTGCGATATGTGTATCATGAAACCTGAAACCTGCCATTACGCCGCAGGCACATGTCGCGAACCTTCGTGGGGCGAGGCCAACTGTTTTGTGCCCCATTATGTTTATCTATCTAATACCTCAGGCGTCAAGGTAGGCATTACTCGTCATACGCAGTTACCCACACGTTGGATAGATCAGGGGGCGACCCAAGGTTTGCCGATCTTTAAAGTTGAGACTCGTTTTATTTCAGGTCTGGTGGAAACAGCATTAGCCGAGATGATCGCCGACAAAACCAATTGGCGCACAATGCTTAAAGGCAATGCTGATGATGTTGATCTTAAAGCGCAAGCGCAAACACTGATCCCACAGATAACGGAGCGTCTAGCCGCAATAACAGCAGAACATGGTGAATTTGCAGTGACTCAACTTGATGAGCCCATTGAGCCGTTCCACTTTCCAGTCAGTGAATTTCCAACCAAAATCACGTCACATAATTTCGATAAAAACCCTGAAGTCAAAGGCATATTGAAAGGCATCAAAGGCCAATATTTAATTTTTGATACTGGTGTGATTAATGTGCGTAAATTTGGCTCTTACGAGATCAGCGTCACCATTTAACAGCCGAAGTCTTCATAATAAACTGGGCCTGATCGTGATCAGGCCCAGTTGAGGCTGTCACGCAGCGGCTAGTTGTCAACGCGTTGATGCTTTGCATCATAGGGTAATACCTGCACTTGCAATGCATCATTGATCTTAATTTTATTGGCAGTCGCAAGAATGTCTTCTTTTGTTATGAGGCTGAGCGCCTCAAGCATATGGCTTTGCGCGGTGATGATCTCTGGAAACCCTTGGGCAATTGACGCTAAATTAAACCAATAATGGTTATTGTCTGGTTGCTGGCGCACCGCTGCGATTAAAGGCGCTGCTGCTCTGTTAAGTTCATCATCGCTGATCACAGTACGCTGTAACGATGTTAATACCTGTTTGTAAACCTCAAACACCTGATCAACCCGCTCCACCGTGGTATTACTATTAATACTTAAATAACCAAAATTCTTGATTTCATAGGACTGTTGCCGCGCAACCCACGGGCTGTATGCCGCGCCGATGGACTCTCTAACCGCTTGAGTAATACGATTTCTAATGACGTTTTCCAATAATAAAAATTGAAATGACTGCTGCTCATCACTTGCATCAGGCAATGCCCAATAGCCACTGATCAAAGCTGTATTGTCTTCTCCTTTGTGATGTAAAATCACCTTTTCTGACTTAATAGCTAAAGAAGGTATCGGCAACCTAGCCTCTTTTTCATCAGCGTTGATAGCTAAAGCGCCAAATGTTTGCGCAACATCGTCAGCAGCATCTTGCGGTGAGATATCCCCCACTATCCCGATTTCAACCGGCCCTTTAGCGATCGCGTTTTCAACCATGGGTTTAAGATCAGACATTGAAAAAGACTGCAAAGCTGCCACTGAAGGCATTGACCAGCGACGATCTGAGCCGTGCAATTTAAATTCTATATAGCCGGCTAACACTTCGTCAGGACTGTTTTGATAAGTGTTTAAATATTCTTCCACCGACTTTATCGCAAACGCTTTACCTTCTTCGCGATAGCCACCATCTGTCAGTAATGCGGTTAAAATACGCAGTTGATCGAGCGTATCTTCTTTTTTAACCACTTGCTCAAAAGTCAACGCATTGTCAGTCATACTGGTGGCAATCCCAGTCGTACTGCCTGAAAATATGCGGCTCAATTCCATTACGTCATGCTTTTTTAACCCTCCAGCAGCCATGCCGGCATCATAAAGCTGCACTAATGGGTATTGCGGCTCAGTTAACGCCATTTTACCTTTTCCAACGTGTACTGAAATATACACCACATTTTTTTCAACATCGGTTTGCTTAACATTCAGTTTTACACCGTTATTAAAACGGTAGCGTTGAATGTTGCCATAGCGTAATGGTGCTAACCTCTGCGCTTGTCCAGGCTTGCCAAAATCGCGATAAGCAAACTCACTGGTGGCATGGTCAATCCAAGGTACAAGCGTGACTTTTTGGCTGGCTTGATAGGTTGCCAATAACGCGTGTTCAATATTTTTTTGGGCCTGCGGCGTTGTTAAATATATTCGCGGCGATGACGATGACCACCTTTTCTTGAATGCAGCATTAATCGCGTTAACCGAAAAAGCATCCAAATTATTGTTAAACAGCGACAAACTAAACTGAGGTGACAAGATCACAGCATGCTGATCAACGGCATTAACAATGCCCTGTGCTAAGTCACTGTTGGTTCGATCTGTTGCCGTTGCGACACTGAGCTGCAGCGCTTTATGCAGAGCATCGAGTTCACGCTGAATTTCAGCTGGCGTAAAACCAAACTCCAATGCTTGACGCAGGGTGTGTTCTATCAAGCTTAAACCCAGTGGCCAGTCATTATCGCTCATTGAAACCGCGACTGTGCTGACGCGCGCTATCCCAAAATCAGCTTCAGAGTTCACGCTTGATGACAGTACTTTGCCTGCATGTTCATACATGGCATTATCAAGCCGATGCCTGAGCGCCGCTTGAGCAAGTGCATACATCCACTCCTCGATGACGCTCTTTTGACGGCTGGGCAGCGCTGTTTCTGGCGCCACAATGCTCACTGAGATCTCAGTGCTAGTATTGGCAGAGACAAATGCGCGCGTTTGTGTTTGTTGTGGATAAATCAGATTAAACGTGGGATCTACAGCAGGTTTAGCGCGCGGGTTTTGCCAATCTGAGAAATAATGTTTCACACGCTCAAGCGTCGGCTTTTCCGCTATATTCCCCACAAGGATCAATGTGGTATTTTGTGGCGCGTAATAGCGTTGATAAAAATCCGTGAGTGCCTTTTTATTCACTGTCTCTATGCCTTTAATCGACCCCATCGCGATTTTTTCAGCTAAGTCAGTGCCAGCATAAATATAGTCAATAGAATCTAACAAACTGCTGAATTGCGCTGATTGCCTTGTTCGGATCTCAGCTTCAATGATCTGTCGCTCTTTCGTGATTGCCGCTTGATCTAAACGTAATTGCGATGCAATTTCACGTAATAAAAATAATGCTGTATCAATGCTTTCTTTATCTGTACGCGGCAGATCAAGTTGATAAGTGGTGTTGGTCATACTGGTGCTTGCATTCGTGTCCGCACCAAATGCCAAACCATGACGCTCTAAAATAGCCACCATTTCATCTTTCACCACGTGTTTAGATCCATTAAACGCCATGTGCTCTAAAAAGTGTGCGACACCTAGTTTTGATGCTGGCGCTTGAAAAGAGCCAGCATCAACCAGCATCCGTATGGAAACGCCCTGTTTCGGTCGGTTATTGTCAACCATAATGACGCGTAAACCATTATCAAGTTGATAATCATGATAACGAGGATCAAGAGGAAGATCGGTGGGCACAAACCAAGGCATCGCTTGCACCTGCACCGCAAAAGCAGACACTGGCAAGCTTGCTAATAAAAGCAGCAATATGTTTATGTTAAGTCGGTGTTTCACATCCATTCCCTCTTTATTAGCCGCGTCAAATTGCTTTTTTCAGTAAAAAGCGCCGCTCTCAATCAACTCATGCTAGCAAATCACGGTTTACGCAGTGCGTGATTTTCGTTACTAATTATGACTAAACCGCCTCGCCATAACCGCTTTTGGCTTAGCAATAAGCATCGCGCTCACTGTCAAGCATAGTCTAGACATTAGCGGCTCAGTCCTGCGCTGGCATTCGCGTAGATAAGACGCAGCGTCAATGGCCTCTCGCATCAAAACAATAAAAACAGACAACATCATAACGGTGCGCTTGCTTGTGTTATCAATCATCCTTATGATCGCGCCATCACACACACAGGCAGTAAATAATGACCAACACTATCGATCCTGAACTGCAAGAGTATGCCACCCAAACTGAAAACTGGGTTAAGCAAGTGATCATGAAGTACAACATCTGCCCTTTTGCTCGCCGCGAAGTCGAGCGTGCCAGTATTCGTTATGCCGTCATAGATGAGGCTAAATTACAGTTGGTACTAGAGGCATTGATCCAAGAATGTGTTTACCTTGATGAACATCAAGAGGTCGAAACCACCTTATTTATACTGCCACGTGGTTTTGAGGGCTTTTATCCTTACTTGGATCTGGTGGATCTGGCCAATGACCGATTATTTGAACAAGGCTATGAAGGGCAATACCAATTAGCCAGTTTTCATCCCGATTATTGCTTTGAGGGTGAACCACAAGACAGCGCGGCTAACTATACTAATCGCTCGCCTTTACCGACGTTGCATATTATTCGTGAAGCCAGTATGGAGCTAGCTTTAGCCAATTATGACGATCCAGAAACCATCCCTGAGCGCAACATTGCCTTTGCGGAGCGTAAAGGCAGTGCGTTTTTTGTTGAACTGCTAGCCCAGTGCAACAAACCACAATAATGCGGCCATGGCCCATTAATTGAGAGGAATAACAACAAATGGCAACTAAATATTATGTGGTGTGGGCCGGCCGTGAAACCGGTATTTTCACCAGCTGGGACTACACAAAAAAGCAAGTCGATAAATTTCCACAAGCTAAATATAAATCGTTCAAAACCAAAGCAGAAGCTGAGGCGGCGTTTAAGCGCGTATCAAGTGACGGCGGCGCCGCGCAAAAAACATCATCGACTCGCGCCACAACTACAGCGACTAAGGTTGAAAAAGCCAGCAAAACAATGGATTTAAGCTTGTTTGATTTATCCATCTTTACCGATGGCGGCTGTGAACCGAACCCAGGCAAAGCAGGATCTGGCATTGCCGTGTATCGCCGCGATGAGCTCAGTGAGCTTTGGTATGGTTTATACAACGCTCATGGCACCAACAACTCTGCAGAATTAAATGCGTTACACCAAGCGCTATTATTAGCCGCTAAAGGTATTCAATTAGGGCAAACAGTGCAGATTTTAAGTGACTCACAGTACTCCATTAACTGTATTACCAATTGGGCTTATGGCTGGAAAGCGAAAGGCTGGAAGCGGCAAAAGCCCGGTGATATTAAAAACCTCGATATTATTGAGCCAGCTCATGCGTTGTATGACAGCATTAACGATAAGCTGTCTATCAAACATGTGCCGGCACATGTGGGTATTGAAGGTAATGAGCTGGCTGATCGCATGTCAATCTACGCCATCGATAAAAAAGACAGCCAATTTTGTCGTTATCGTGATCCCATCGAACTGACTGCTATTTTAAGTTTACGCGCAGGCTAAAACCTGCGCTGCATGCGCACAACACATCGATTTGCTCACCTATAAGCTGGCCTTAGATCTTACAAAGTAAGAGAGTCAGCTTTAGTCGCTGGCTTAAATGCTGATAAAATCCACCTATTTAGGCACATTATGTGCTCGGATCTCTTATACTCATTGGTATAATTACGTGCGTATGCGACAATCGCCCCATGAAAATATTACTGCTTATACATAAAGCCCCTATCCGAGTTCTCCGCATTGGACGACGCCGTTTTTGGTTGCGTTTAAAACTCGACATGTTGGTCGTCAAAGAGGCGTTGTCTGAAGAAAAGCAAGAAACCAAAGATATGCTGGTAACGTACACTCGTTACACTCGCCGCCAAGCCAGCAAAGAAGAGCTCAGCAAAGCCAACAAACAATTTGCTGATCTACTAAAAGGCTTAGGGCTGGGGATTTTTGTAGTGTTACCCTTTGCACCGGTGACGATCCCGCTGGTGTTAAAACTGGGTAAAATGGTGGGCGTAGATGTATTACCCAGCTCATTTAATAATATGTCTGAACGTAAAGCGAATGTACGTCAGCAATCCAAAGAACACGCCAATAAACAAACCGCAGACAAGCAAGCTAAAGACAAGCAAGCTGCTGATAAAAAACAACCTAACACGCCATGTTAATCGCGTCATGATTAATCCCGTCATGATCAGTCGCATCATGTTCATCGCACCTTGCTCGCCAAACATGCCCACAGCCCATTTAGCCTACAACACTGCCTCAGCTATCGCCCCATCAGTGACAGACATGGCAGTGTAAAATAAGTGTGCCGGAACATGCACTTTGAAACAAAATCGGTATACTTACCTTTTTAATTAGTCAAAGAGTCCCGACATGAGTCCAATCATCGTTTCAGGCGTTTCAGGTGTTCCCCTTTCTATTTTCAATCACGACACATTCACCCAATGGCGCAGTCAACAAACCGCCTTAGTGAAAAATTGGCTAAACAACACTCAATTTTCAGGCAAAGGCATGAGCCTTATTCCCGGCTCTGAGGGTGAATTAGCCCAGGTTATATTTGTTAGCGACAGCGATGACTCTTACTGGCTTTGTGGTGACTTAGTCAACCAACTTCCTGCTGGGCAATACCAGTTAAATGCCAACGAAAAGCAAATCAAAACAGCCGCATTTAGCTGGGGACTCGGCGCGTATCGATTTGATCGCTACCAAACAAAAAACACACAGCGCCCTCAGCTTATTGTGCCAACACAAGCCCAAGCTGACGAAGCAAACACATTGATCCGTTCAATCTCTTTAGTGCGCGATTTAGTCAACACTCCCGCCGCCGATATGATGCCACAGCACTTGGCACAAACCATGACGACAATGGCGGATGAGTTTGGTGCTCAGCTGACCCAAATCGTCGGAGATGAGCTACTTGAGCAAAACTACCCCACTATTCATATGGTTGGCCGTGCGAGTGAAAATGCCCCAAGACTTATCAATCTCACTTGGGGCGACGAATCAGCACCAAAAGTGACACTGATAGGTAAAGGAGTCTGTTTCGATTCAGGTGGACTCGACCTAAAACCAGGCGCGGGTATGCGTTTAATGAAAAAAGACATGGGCGGCGCTGCACATGTTATTGGTTTAGCCCAGTTGATTATGGCTAACAACTTACCCATTCGCCTGCGCGTATTGGTGCCAGCGGTTGAAAACGCCGTCTCTGCCAATGCCTTTAGGCCAGGCGATGTGATCACCACTCGCAAAGGTATTACGGTTGAAATCGATAACACAGACGCTGAAGGTCGCTTAGTCTTATGTGACGCGCTTGCAGAAGCCAACAACGACAAACCCGAGCTCATGATAGATTTTGCCACTTTAACTGGCGCTATGCGAGTGGCACTAGGCACTGAGCTACCCGGCTTCTTTAGTAATGACGATCACGTTGCCGCAGGTATTACCGCATCAGGCTTAAATGTTGACGATCCAGTTTGGCGCATGCCGCTACACAAGCCATATTTTGACTTAACCGGCAGTGATATTGCCGATTTGGCCAACTGTGGAAAAACGCCTTTTGGCGGTGCAATTACTGCAGCGCTGTACCTAGAAGCGTTTGTTGATAAACAGATCAGCTGGAGCCACTTTGATGTAATGGCTTGGAATAACCGTAAGCTGCCTGGTCGCCCTGTGGGCGGAGAAGCCTTTGGTATTCGCGCGGTATTTGATTACTTACAACGCCGTTACAGCCAACGTTAATAACCTCTCAGTGCATGATGCCAGCGCCGCTGGCATCAACATTAACACGCCTCTTTGCAACACGCCTTTACCTGACTGGGCCATTTGGTCGCCCTTTTATACCTGCCTACTAACCCTTCAGCTGTAAATAAAATGTGTAAATATAGGGTGAAATGAAAATACATAAGCCGAAAAGTAACAAAAATACTACAGCGCCCATTTGTTTTTAGCGATTTCGCTCACACAACGATTATTCCCCCTAAATTATCGATTGAAATATATTTACTAATTTTCTACAGTAAAACCCATATTAAAAACACTTGTATCACCAGCTGTACAATTAACGATGAGAATATTTAAACGCGAGTTAAATTTAAAAAATTATCATAATTTAAACACGACAATAAAAGTCATATAGGCGAATAC
>JAOIUG010000041.1 GCA_028223395.1 Shewanella sp. | reverse complement strand
TTTAATCGATCACTATTTGTACGTTTAAATTTCTATTAGTATTCCTCCCTCATTGCTTAGGCATTTACTCGATTGTATTTTCAATTCTATTTTACTGCGATAAATTTATGTCGTCGGGCTTTACATAACACAACACTGGGGATCAAACCGTTCTAGTGTAGCCATGTTGCTAGCATAGAAATCTAGCATGACCTTTGTCTCATAGACTTATTGCTAATATTACCTGGTCATGAAGTCGGTAATATTTTATGAGAATAATAACATTGGGAGAAAGGGAATGAAGCAAGTCAAACTTAGTGTGTTGTGTACTTCACTTATCGCATTTATGAGCCATCACACTCAAGCAGAAACAGATTTTAAATTAGGTGGTTACGTTAAAGCTGATGTCATATTTAGCGACTATAGCAATGGTGCGCCAGACTCAGGAAGTTTGTCACGTCAGTTTTACGTACCGGGAGCGATTTATGGCGATCCCAGTAATGCTCATCAAGTGGTGGATTTTCAAGCAAGAGAATCTCGTTTTAATTTAAAATCATCAACAATGATAGGTGAGCATAAGTTAACGGGGTTTATCGAGCTTGATTTTATGACTCACGCTGATGGAAATGAACGCGTCTCTAACAGTTATTCTCCTCGGGTCCGTCAGGCGTTTTTGAGCTACGACAATTGGTCCGCAGGGCAAATGTGGACTACGTTTCAAAATCCAGGCGCATTACCTGAAAACTTAGATTTTGTTGGCGCTGCAGAAGGGACTCCTTTTGTACGTCAATCCATGGTTCGTTACACTCATGGTAACTTTCAGTTTTCGGTTGAAAATCCAGAAACAACAGTTAACAGCTACCGCACAGTAAATCAAGGTGTGGAGCAAAGCCAGCGGATCACCAGTGGAAGTGGTTTTGTCCCAGATTTTGTGGCCCGTTACAATATGAAAACGGCAAGCGGCATGGCCTTTACTTTTGCGGGTATAGCCAGACAGCTAAATGTGGGTAACGATAATTACGATACATCCGCATTCGGCTACGGGGTCAGCTTTACTGGGATCATACCTATTGGCGAAGATGATCTGAAGATGTCAGCGACCTATGGTGATGGACTCGGCCGTTATATGGCACTTAATTACGCTAATGCTGGCGTGCTTGATGCAAAAGGTGAAATACAAACAATAGGCTCTTATGGGGGGTATATTGCATATCGTCATTGGTGGAACGATAAGTGGCGAACAAGCGTGACAGTTTCAGGTTTTGAAGCGGATAATGATCGGAGTTTAACGGGGGGGACCGTGAATAAAAGCGCTTATTCAGGTAATGTAAACTTACTATTTTCTCCCGTTAAACCACTCACAGTAGGGGTTGAATATATGTATGCTAAAAATACCACTGAGAGTGGTTTTACCGGGGAGCTGAATCGGGTTATTTTTTCTGTGAAATATACGTTATAACAAAGAGTACTTTTTGGCTAAGTAAGTCACCCTTTTTAGGGGAGTTACTTAGCCATGTATCAAGTAGGAAATGTTGCTCACTTAGTGCGAAAGTCTAGTGCGAAAGTCTAATGCTAAAGTCTAATGCTAAAGCCTAATACTAAAGTGTTGCATCCGTTAGTAATACAGTAGCAATTGGTTATCACCATTACGACTTAAACAGGTGCACTTTTTCTCCAAAGCATTCTTTGCTATTTTTGAAGATCTAGCCAATTGATTCAGTGGTTAGAAACAGGTTATATATTCGATAATACTCACCTTTTATCGTTTCCCTCTCAAATTGATAAACCGTTTCCATCGCAAATGTGAGTTAGCCTTTTGTCTGGTTTTCCCCTTGATTGTCATCAATTCTGTTGATATCGCATTATCATTTATATTTTTATTTGACAGAGTGTATTTCTCTTACTAATTAATAAGTGAGTAAAAATAAAATATGTTTGTTATTAAAATTATATGCTTAACATTGCGCGCTACTTAGACAGTTAATTAAGGGGTAATGATGAAATATCGATTGCTGAGTACTATACCTTTTTGCTTTTTAATCACAGAATCTAATGTGGTTTACGCTGAAAGTTTTGATAAAGAAACCGTTGAAAATGTCTCGTTTATATTCAAATTAAGCGATTTTAACGATGCTGATAAAATTAAAGTTACATCGTTACCCACTAATGCAACCCTAAAATTAAGTGGTACAGCTATTTCTATAGGGCAAGAAATTGATAAATTATATTTAAGCAATATAACTTATGTGCCTCAAACTGATTTCTTTGGTTACGATAACTTCAATTGGCAGAAGTATGTTAACAATGAATATGTTTCAGATCAGACTATACGGTTAAAAATTGATGAAGATACCGATGATGATGGGATAGGAAATAGCACAGATCTCGATGATGACAATGATGGGAAAGTTGATGAGCTTGATCCTTTTCCACGAGATAATAGTGAGTGGTTAGATACTGACGGAGATGGCCAAGGCAATAATAGTGATCCTGATGATGATAATGACGGTGTTATTGATGTAAACGATCCTTTTCCATTAGATAGTAACGAAAGCGTGGATACCGATGGGGATGGTGTAGGCAATAATGCTGATGTGGATGATGATAACGATACCGTACCTGATCACTTAGATGAGTTCCCGCTGGATAAAAATGAAACCGTCGATACCGATGGTGACGGCACAGGGAATAATGCCGATCTTGATGATGACAATGACAGTGTTGAAGATCCCCTTGATGCGTTTCCTCTAGATAAAACCGAATGGTTGGACACCGATGGAGACAATACGGGGAATAACGCCGATCTTGATGATGACGGCGATGGTGTCCCTGATAGCGCAGATATATTCCCGTTAGATAAGAATGAAACTTCTGATTTTGATGGTGATGGTATAGGCGACAATGGCGATCTTGATGACGACGGTGATGGTGTGCCAGACACTGTTGATTTGTTTCCTCGAAATAAAAATGAGTGGCTTGACACTGACAGTGATGGCGCGGGTAATAATGCCGATCTTGATGATGACAACGATGGTACTCCTGATGCGACAGATGCCTTCCCGCTTGATGCTAGTGAAACACTAGACAATGATGGTGACGGCACAGGTAATAATGCTGATCTTGATGATGACAACGATGGTGCTCCCGATGCGATAGATGCCTTCCCGTTTGATGCTAGTGAAACACTAGACACAGACGATGATGGCACAGGTAATAATGCCGATCTTGATGATGACAACGACGGTACTCCTGATCTGGCAGATGCTTTCCCTCTGGATAAAAATGAAACATTAGACACTGACGGTGATGGAACAGGCAATAATGTTGACCTTGACGATGACGGTGATGGTGTGGCTGATACCGTGGATCTTTTCCCTCTGGATAAAAGTGAGACACTAGACACAGACGGTGACGGCACAGGTAATAATGCCGATCTTGATGACGATAATGATAATATTCCCGATGCGGCAGATGCGTTTCCACTGGATAAAGATGAAGCCTTAGATACCGATGATGATGGTATCGGTAACAATGCCGATCTTGATGACGATAATGACAACACCCCAGATGATCAAGATGCCTTCCCACTGGATGCAACTGAAACCCTAGATACCGATGGCGACGGTACAGGCAATAACACTGATTTAGATGATGACAATGATGGGGTGGAAGATCTCGTCGATGCTTTCCCTCTTGATGAAAATGAGTCGTTAGACAGTGATAGAGATGGTACGGGCAATAATGCCGATCTTGATGACGATAATGACAATATTCCAGATGATCAAGACGCTTTTCCCTTCGATAAGGACGAAGGACTTGATACTGACGGCGATGGTATTGGAGACAACACGGATCTTGATGACGATAATGACAACATCCCAGATGATCAAGATGCCTTCCCACTTGATAGTAATGAAAGTGAAGATACCGACGGTGATGGCGTAGGTAATAATATCGATCTTGATGATGATGGTGATGGAATACTCGATAGTTGGGAGTTACAGTATGGTCTAGATCCGCTCGACAGTTCTGATGCTGGGCTTGATAGTGATAATGATGGCGAAACTAACTTAGTTGAGTTTAATAATAACGGCGATCCGACGAAAGACACGGTGGCACCTGAAATACATTTAGAAGCAGAGTTATGGGTTGATGCAACAGGCTTGTACACCAAAATTGAGCCCGGCACTGTTTCTGCCCATGATTTCAAAGACGGTGATACAGTCGTTAGTTTAATTGCTGGTGAGGAGTACCTACTTCCTGGGCGTCATGTATTTACATATTCAGCCACTGATCTTTCAGGTAACACCAATGAGCTGGATCAGATCATTAATGTGCAACCCATTATTGAGTTTGTTGGGGGGCAAACGGTTAGAGAAGGTAACGATGTTGAAGTACGACTTATCCTTAATGGTCCTTCTCCTGTTTATCCTTTGGCTATTCCCTACACTATAGCGGGGACTGCATTTTCAGATCTGGATCATGATCTTTATGACGGTTATATCTTAATAGCACAAGGGATGGAGGGAAAAATCAATTTTTCCACTTATCCTGACACCCAGATAGAAGGCGATGAAGAACTGACCTTAACCCTACAAGATGAGGGCTTGAATTTAGGTGATGTCATCAGCCATCAAATTATCATTACTGAAGAAATAACAGCACCTGATGTTAGCTTGAGTATTGTGCAGGATGAAGAGGTGAGAACTTGGCTTTCTAAAAAAGGAGGCGCTATTCATATCGCCGCAAATGTAGACAATGCGAGTGAGAGCGACACCTATGACTATGCATGGACACTACCAGAGGAACTCGCTCATCTTGAGGGCAGCGGCAGCAGTATCAGTTTTGATGCCGACGAACTTAATACGGGTGTTCAAGAGTTTACTGTGACAGTGACCAACGCAGAATCTTCACAGGCAACAGCGACAACCAGTGAAAGTTTATTGGTTAAGTGGAGTCTCCCCATTTTGGATGGAGAAGCAGATACGGATGAAGACGGTATTGTTGATGCTGATGAATCATTTACTGACACCGATGTTGATGGGATCCCCGATTATTTGGATCACATCGGGTTTGCAGCAAACGTCATCAGCCATAAATTGAACGAAGGTGATGTCAACTGGTTGGAGTCAGATGCTGGAACTCGCTTGAGTTTAGGTCGAGTCTCTCGTCAAACGGAGCGTTTTGGCGTACTACTGAGCGAAACCGATATGCGTAACGCCAGCCCTGCTGTTGAAGTGCCAGATAATGTTGGAGGAGTATTCGACTTTGAGGTGCATGATTTACCTAAAGTCGGTCAAATCGTCAATGTTGTTGTGCCTTTACGTGAGGTTATCCCTGATAACGCAATCTATCAAGGTTACCGTGTTTCTTCGGGCTGGGAAGGTTTTGCGGAAGATGCTAATAACAGTATTGCCTCAGCCCCTGGGGCAGAAGGCTTCTGCCCATCGCCAGGAGATCTTTCATACACACCAGGATTAACGACAGGTGATTGGTGCGTGCAATTATCGATTCAAGATGGAGGCGTGAACGATAAGGACGCGACAGCAAATGGCAGAATCGCTGAGTTAGGAGGAATGTCGATTGAAGAGGAAGAGGCAGAAACGTCGACTGAAGAAGAGGAAGAGGCGTCAGCACCAGAGCCCACTCTAACACCCGAGAAAAGTAGTGGCGGTGGTGCGTTTGACTGGTGGTTTGCTCTACTCGTACTGATTGGGCTTAAACGTCGTCAATCGTCTTCTCGTCAACGTTAATGGTTCAAGGCTGTAATGCTTCAAGACTGGGTAGGAGTAGGGTATTTACTTACCCAGTCGGCAGTTCCACTGTGCAATTTAAATACTAAAATTGAATCACGTCCATTCATTCTAGCGTGCTCTGTTATTGATAAACTTATTCCTTGATGACAGAGCGGCTGTTTTTTTTCTGCGCTTTTCTTTGTGCCTTAGTCTGCCACTGTCTGGTGTTATAAATAAATTCCGGTAAACATTGAGTTAACCATGCCACCCACCGCCAGCGCTTAGTCACATACACTTTACGTTTTCCAGCCTTCATCGCATTAATAATTTGTCTTGCGATTTTGTCGGGAGGAGCAACCCATAGTCGGTTTTTTTGTAAAACCGCTTTATCAAGTAAGCCTAATTGGATATCTGTTAGCGTGATGGGCAGCTTTAGACGCTGAGCATGCATACTTAATCCTTCAACATAGTTTTTTGCGTAAGCTTTCGAGGCATGATAGGCAACGCAAGATCCACCTCTTAACCCTGCAATAGAATTAATTGTGGTTAGCTGTCCATAGCCTTGCGTGCGAAATAATTGAAATGCAGTGTTGCATATCGCAGAAAAGGCTTGCACATTGACAGTGATCATCTGTTGTTCAGCTTGCCAAGGTAACTCGGGATCATAATGGTGTAAACCAGTATTGACCAGCACTAAATCAGCCCCGCCAAGAGACTGCCAAGCTGTTTTTATGCTAGTAATAATTGCTTGAGGATCATCAACGTGTAGTGGAAAAATGTCTGCCTGCGTTGGGAGCGATTGGCTAAACTCACGCAGGGATTGCGGATCTGACGCGAATAAAGTGAGCCTGACACCATCCGCGGCAAGCTGTGTCGCGATTTCACGACTCAATAATGAACTCGCACCTACAATCATTGCTCGCACTTGTGTCATCGTTCTGGGCTCGGTTGAGGATCGATCATTTATCATAGAAAGTTAAGTGTATTAGACCAAGATTAATTGGTTGTTGCTGTGACACAGGCAACAGTCAGCAGTAAAACGCTATGTTCAAGCATAAAAATTTCACGTTCAGACATATAGACTTCTAGAAGTCTTGATGTATTATTGAAAAGATAAATATGAACAAGGCTGCTTGTGAAACTTTATGTATGGCGCTCACCAGTGCAAGCTGTCGTTCCCGGTAAGAGGTGGATGGGTTTCTTAGCTGATGTGCTTGTCATTGTGACCGAGTGAGCGGGACAAATGTGAGTCGCCCGATTCAGTTTTTGGGCAATCGCAAATCGTTCAAGCTGGGCGAGCGTGCATCATTGAGGTCAATATCGCTCTTGAATAAATAAAACAGCTCACAGAGTTGCTTTAGACTCTACGGAGTGCATCTTTCTGTTTAGTTACCTTACATTGAATAAGAGGCGCGGTATGCCCGTTAAAATTCCTGATGATTTACCTGCTGCAGAGATCTTAGAGTCAGAAAATATCTTTGTGATGTTTGAAACACGCGCTGCAAATCAAGATATTCGTCCAATGAAAGTGTTAATCCTCAATCTAATGCCTAATAAAATTGAAACAGAAACTCAGTTATTGCGGCTGTTGGGCAACACACCCCTGCAAGTGGATGTGGACTTATTACGTATTCACGATAAAGAGTCCAAACACACATCAATTGATCACATGAATAATTTCTACCGTGACTTTGAGCAAGTGAGAAATAAAAACTATGATGGCCTCATCATCACCGGGGCACCGTTAGGTCAGATAGCGTTTGAAGATGTTTCGTATTGGGATCATATAAGAGAGATCATTGATTGGTCACAGCAACACGTTACCTCGGTATTATTTCTATGCTGGGCAGCGCACGCCGCGCTTTATCATTTGTACGGCCTAAATCGCACGCTGTTAAGCAGTAAACGCTCAGGAGTCTTTTGTCATCAGCGAACGCGAGAGCATTTTCCTTTGTTACGAGGTTTCGATGATGAGTTTTATGCCCCACATTCACGTTTTGCTGAGATGGATATTGAGCGGCTTAAAGCTCACCCACAGTTGCAAGTATTAACCGAATCTCAGCAGGCCGGTGCGTATATGGTGTTGAGTCGTAGCAATCGAAACTTGTTTGTAATGGGGCATCCTGAGTATCAGAAATCGACTTTAAAAGATGAATATGAAAGAGACTTGGCGCAAGGGTTATCACCTGAAGTACCGCAAAACTACTTCACTGAAAACAATCCATCAAAGCCGCCAATTGCTCGTTGGCACAGCCATGGTAGTCTACTTATTAGCAACTGGCTTAACTACTATGTGTACCAATTGACGCCTTATAACCTCGATGACATGAACGAGTCACTCAAAGAGCAGTAGTTGCTGCTCTTTGAGTGAAATGCTCTCAGTTTAACGGTTATTTTTACCCATATTCCGATGAGCTCGACGCTTTTCTAATTGTGCATTATCGAGCTGATTGTTGATTGTTTGTAATAGCTGACACTGTTGTTTACTGTCTTGAGTGAGTGATTCAAATACGGCGCTTTTTACGAGGGCTTCACTCCAATGTAAAGCCGTTGTTAGCACTAATCGTTCCGATTGGCTTAAATCAGTTTGCTCGAGTGCTTTAACAAATAGTAAGCGACTGGCGGCAAACAAACAGTGGAGAGTCAATGTCTCGCTTAAGGGGGTTTGATCAGTGCTTTCCAGCTTAGGTAACCAAATTGGTGAGCCTTCTGTAAATGCTAATGCCGCAATGGTATTGGTGACAGTCGAGAGTGTGGTTGCGCCATTAAAGAGTTGCTGCACGGCTTCACATTTGCTCAATGTTAACGCTAAGCGATGGGCAAGAATGGATTTACTCCATTGTTGATCAATAGAACGTCTAAAAGTCATAAAAGTCCTTTATCTATATTATTAACAGCGGATGTTATGGTGGATACCGTGATGCTTCCCGCTCTGCCTTTTATATGATTATAGCAACGGCGGGCTACTTGGGGGAATTGCCCAAGTAAAATCACCGCTCTGCTGCCATGTAATACCGAATTTGTCCTCAGCTTAAGACTAACGCATTATTTTTATATTGCATCGCGCCTTTGGGTTTTCTTATCAGGCGAGGCGAGCAAAAGCGACCATCTGTAAATACATGCTGACATCCACAGTCAATATTCAAATTGGGGTTTACTTTATAAATGCTTGCTTTACGTTCGCGTAAACGTCACAGTGTGTTTGTATTGTTTGAGATCAAAAAAGGTTCAATTAACCTCGCTTTAGGATTGATCTCCACAACATAAATTCACAGCTTACTGGAGTATGTATGAGTTCAGCGCAATCAAATCAAGATATTGTCATCGTTGCCGCCAAGCGCACACCAATGGGGGGATTTCAAGGCGTGCTCTCAAGTGTTGCCTCCCCCAAAATGGCAGCGACAGCCATTAAAGGCCTAATGCAACAAAGTGCGCTAGCCGGAGAACAAGTAGACGAAGTATTGATGGGTTGCGTGCTACCTGCTGGGTTAGGTCAAGCGCCAGCACGCCAAGCTGTTCTAGGCGCTGAATTACCGTTATCGGTTGGTGCCACTACCGTCAATAAAGTGTGTGGCTCGGGCATGAAAACGGTCATGTTAGCGCACGATTTGATTAAAGCAGGGAGTGCGAATATCGTGATTGCTGGAGGCATGGAAAGCATGAGCCAAGCCCCTTATTTACTGGATAAAGCACGCAGCGGTATGCGAATGGGCCACGGTAAAGTCATGGATCATATGTTTCTTGATGGCCTAGAAGATGCTTACACCGGCGGCGCAATGGGCACATTTGCGCAGCGCACCGCTGATGAGGCTAAACTCACCCGTGAGCAAATGGACCGCTTTGCGCTTAGCTCCCTTGAAAAAGCGAATGCAGCCATTCACTCCGGTGCATTTAACGATGAAATAACGCCAGTCATCGTCGAAAACCGCCGCGGTGATATCGTGATCGATACTGATGAGCAGCCGGGGAATGCGCGCCCAGATAAAATCCCCACCTTGCGCCCAGCATTCGCCAGCGACGGCACCATTACCGCCGCTAATTCAAGCTCAATTTCAGACGGTGCAGCTGCATTAATGCTAATGACTCGCAGTCAAGCCAATGACTTAGGCGTTGACATTCTCGCCACGATTAAAGGCCACACCACACATGCCCAAGAGCCATCAATGTTTACCACTGCGCCGGTGGGGGCGATGACAAAACTGCTAGATAGCGTCAATTGGACAAAAGAGGATGTCGATTTATATGAGATCAACGAAGCCTTTGCCATGGTGACGTTACTCGCCATTTCAGCGCTTGAACTTGATGCCAGCAAAGTCAACGTGAACGGCGGTGCCTGCGCCCTTGGACACCCGATAGGTTGCTCGGGAGCACGCTTATTAGTGACCTTAATTTACGCGCTTAAAGCACGTGGACTTGAGCGTGGCATTGCATCACTTTGCATTGGTGGCGGCGAAGCCACAGCCATGGCCATAGAAGTTGAACGTTAACGCATGAGATGAGCAATAGATGGTTTTGCTGTTCATTAAGCAAGCCCAAAAGCTAACGTCCATGTAAAAAAGTAGATCAACGGATCGTACTTTAGTGCATAATAACGGTATTAGGCATAGCCTGTACAACAGGAGTTCCCGATGGATTTTAATCTTAATGATGATCAACGCCAGTTTGCTCATTTAGCTCAGCAGTTTGCCTCAGACGCATTAGCGCCCTTTGCAGCTCAGTGGGATGAAACACATCATTTTCCCAAAGACGTGATTAAACAAGCCGGGGAGCTCGGTTTTTGCTCGCTGTACAGTCCACAATCACAAGGCGGTATGGGACTATCACGTTTAGACTCATCAATTATTTTTGAGCAATTGTCGATGGGCTGCACCTCAACCACAGCAATGTTGACCATTCACAATATGGCCACGTGGATGGTGACAAGCTTTGGCTCGCCAGCCTTGCTTAAAGCGTGGTCAAGTTCGCTGACAACCGGTGAAAAACTCGCCTCTTACTGTTTAACCGAACCCGGCGCTGGAAGTGACGCAGCGGCGCTACAAACAAAAGCTATCCGCGACGGCGATGAGTATGTGATTTCAGGTGCAAAAGTGTTTATTTCAGGTGCCGGTGCCACCGAGCTGTTAGTGGTGATGTGCCGCACCGGAGAAGCTGGGCCTAAAGGGATCTCCGCGATTGCCGTTCCCGCCGATACTCCAGGGGTTATTTACGGCAAAGCGGAAGATAAAATGGGCTGGAAAGCCCAACCTACACGTGCCATTACGTTTGACAATGTGAGGGTTCCAGTCGCTTATTTGCTTGGCAAAGAAGGGCAAGGCTTTACTTTTGCCATGAAAGGGTTAGACGGTGGCCGCATTAATATTGCCACCTGTTCAATTGGTACTGCGCAAGCGGCGCTTGAACGTGCGACGCAATATATGAACGAGCGTAAGCAGTTTGCTCAACCACTGGCCGCTTTTCAAGCCTTGCAGTTTAAACTTGCAGACATGGCAACAGAGCTGGTGGCCGCGCGTCAGTTAGTGCGTCTTGCCGCATTTAAATTAGATGAGCAAGACGTTGAAGCCACGGCCTATTGCGCCATGGCAAAGCGCTTTGCTACTGATATCGGCTTTCAAGTGTGTGATGCTGCGCTGCAAATTCATGGCGGTTATGGCTATATTCGCGAGTACCCACTAGAGCGGCATGTACGCGACGTGCGCGTGCATCAAATTTTAGAAGGGACAAATGAAATCATGCGTTTAATTATTTCACGGCGCTTATTAGACGAAAATGCAGGCGCCATTTTATAAACCAATAGGCTGCAGTATTAACCACTTGTATTTTAAAGCACAGATTATTGATGTTCGTTCTACATAAGGAATGCCCATGTCTCAAGACTTAACAACTCACGCTTTACTCATTGAGCGAATAGTTGGCCATACCGCAGTGATTAGCATCAACAATCCCCCGGCTAATACTTGGACAGCGCAAAGCCTACAAGCGTTAACACATAAAGTATTAGCGCTTAACCAAAACCAAGACATTTATGCTTTAGTGATCACCGGTGAAGGCGAGACGTTTTTCTCTGCGGGAGCAGATCTTACGCTGTTTGCTGACGGCAATAAGCAACACGCTATGGAAATGGCCACTGACTTTGGTGAAGCTTTTGCCGCATTAAGTGCATTTCGTGGCGTCTCAATTGCAGCTATTAACGGGTACGCCATGGGCGGCGGATTAGAGGCTGCATTAGCTTGTGATATACGGATCTGTGAGCAGCAGGCAAAACTGGCATTGCCAGAAGCAACCGTTGGACTATTACCTTGTGCGGGCGGCACACAACATTTAACGGCGCTAGTGGGTGAAGGTTGGGCTAAGCGGATGATATTATGCGGCGAGCACATCACAGCGGCAAAAGCTGAGCAAATAGGGCTGGTAGAAGAAGTTGTTGCGCCAGGCCATGCCTTGAGCGCTGCTATGAGTTTGGCTGAAAAAGTAGCCAATCAAAGTCCAAGCAGCGTTAAAGCTTGTAAGACATTAGTCCAAGCGGCGCGCACTATGCCAAGAGCAAACGCCTTACCATTAGAGCGAGAATTATTTGTCGCACTGTTTGATACTGAAGATCAAACAGAAGGTGTGAATGCCTTTTTAAATAAGCGTCAAGCCAACTGGAAAAACCGCTAAGGGGAGAGCCATGCAAACTGAACATCAGTCGGTGTTATTTCATACACTCACGACTGAAATGGGGAAGAAAATAGGCCTTGCCACGCTAAATCTTAAGCAGGCCCACAACGCACTGAACTTGACGATGGTGCAAGCATTAACAGCGCAAATGAGCTTATGGCAACGCGATCCAAATATTGTGGCAGTGTTGCTTGACGGAGCAGGAGAAAAAGCCTTTTGCGCAGGAGGAGATGTACGGGCAATTTACCACGCATCCATCGGCAGAGCCGGTGAGGTGACCGATGCGGCAACGGCGTTCTTCACACAAGAATATCAACTCGATTATTTACTGCACTGTTTTACTAAGCCCGTTATTGTCTGGGGCGATGGCATTGTCATGGGCGGCGGCGTAGGGCTGATGATTGCAGCGAGCCATCGCATTGTCACCGAGCGTTCACAGATCGCGATGCCTGAGGTAAGCATCGGGTTATACCCTGATGTCGGCGGCAGTTATTTCTTAAATCGCATGCCCGGTAAAAGTGGTTTATTTCTAGGTATGACGGCTTACAACATGAGCGGCGCAGATGCACACTATGTCGGGATTGGCAATCACTACCTGAACCATCACGATAAAAGCGCGCTGCTTGATCAATTAGCGCTTTTACCTTGGGGTGATAATACCCACAGTAATCATCAAGCGTTAACCGCCGTGCTCAATATCATGGGAACAGCGTGTAAAGTGCCGCTGGCAAGCAGCGTGCTTGAGCAGCATCAAGCGCTGCTCGATCTGCTAATGGCAGGCAGCCTGGATGATATTCTCGCCAACGTAAGCCAACTAAATGGCAGTGTGTTAGAAGACAATCCCTGGCTCGCTAAAGCGCTTAACACCATGAAGGCCGCTAGCCCAATCAGTTTACATGTGGTGCACTTACAGTCACGGCTAACAGACGTGTTAGGCCATCAGCCCACTCTTGCACAGTGTTTCAAGTTAGAGCTGGCCTTAAGCGTGAATTGCTGCGCTAAAGCCGACTTTATCGAGGGAGTACGTGCACTGCTGATAGATAAAGATCGCAATCCACAGTGGCGTTTGACCCATGATAAAATCCCTGCCGGTTATGCCCAAACTTTACTGCAATCGCCTTGGAATGATGACAATCACCCGCTTAAAGATCTCCAGTAGCTTTGTTTGGAGGCAGTTGTTTGTCGAGCCGCAAGGTTCACGTGTGTACCACGCAGCGAAGCAGAGCTGGGCAAGTGGCTAAAATATGCAATAATACCTCGTCATCGACATGATCTTAGCGCGAGCATAACAGATAGCCATTAGCTCGCACGCTTTAACAGGATCATTTCACGCAGGATGTTTCAGTATCGCTGAGCCGTGTGCTCAGCCAACGTCGAATAAATAAAAGGTGATCCAATGGATTTAAAAGATAAGGTTGTTGTTATTACAGGTGGCGCAGGTGGGTTAGGTTACGCCATGGCGGAGAATTTAGCCGCTGCAGGTGCCAAGTTAGCACTTATCGATGTGGACCAAGAAAAGTTGGAAAAAGCCTGTGCAAATATAGGCGCGAGCACTGAAGTTCAGGGCTACGCCGTTGATATCACCGATGAAGAAGACGTGTTTGCGACCTTCCAATTTATTAAAGAAGACTTTGGTCAAGTTAACGTGCTGATCAATAACGCCGGTATTTTACGTGACGGCTTGTTGCTTAAAGCAAAAGAAGGTCAGGTGTTTGAGCGTATGTCCTTTGATCAATTCCAGTCGGTGATCAACGTAAACCTAACAGGCTCTTTTTTATGTGGCCGAGAAGCCGCCGCAGCCATGATTGAAACCGCCCAACAAGGAGTGATCATCAATATCTCAAGCTTAGCTAAAGCCGGTAATGTAGGGCAATCAAACTACGCGGCATCAAAAGCGGGAGTGGCGGCAATGAGCGTGGGGTGGGCAAAAGAGCTTGCACGTTATAACATTCGTAGCGCAGCCATCGCACCGGGCGTGATTGAAACTGACATGACCGCCGCAATGAAGCCAGAAGCGCTGGAGCGTTTAGAGAAAATGGTGCCAGTAGGCCGCTTAGGACAAGCACAAGAGATAGCCTCAACAGTGCGTTTTATTATTGAAAATGAATACGTCAATGGCCGTGTATTTGAAATCGATGGTGGCATTCGCCTGTAAAATTGCGGACTCAATAAAATTAACGGGCTGATGCCCGTTTTTTTATGGCAAAATAGCCGCATAAAAGACAAAACAATCATTGTGACGGCAGTGAGCCATAATTTAAACGCGTTAAAGGAGCACTAAAGCGAGATGGAAAAGTTAGAGCAAATCACCAAATGGATGATGCTAATAGTGGGTTTTAGTGGCTTGTTGGTGATCTATTTTGGTTTTTTTTATTTGATATTTAACGGACGCAGCACCGCAGCTATCCCTTGGTATATATTAGTCTCACCGTGGATCTGCATTTATTTTGGCCTGAAACGGCGTATGCAAACCGACATCATGCAATGGTTTCGCAGTAAGTTCAGCCGCCGCAGTTGAAAATTTACTCGAGAATGCTATAGTACCGCGCTAAATTTTACTGGCAGTGCACCGATTTTGTACTCGCCCAACCCGTTAAATGACAAGGCTCACTCTGCGTGCTAATGACGGGTTTTATGTATCTATGCTCTCTTTCAGTCATCTAACCAAAAGCGGAATGTCACTTTGATTACTACAGCGAATATCACCATGCAGTTTGGCTCTAAGCCACTGTTTGAAAACATCTCAATTAAGTTTGGCGGCGGCAACCGTTACGGTCTAATCGGCGCCAACGGTTGTGGTAAATCAACCTTTATGAAGATCCTTGCCGGTGATCTTGAGCCAACCTCAGGTAACGTTTCATTAGATGTTAATGAGCGTTTAGGTAAGTTGAGCCAAAACCAGTTTGGTTACGAAGAGTTCAACGTGGTTGATACCGTGATCATGGGGCACGCAGAGCTTTGGAAAGTAAAGCAAGAGCGCGATCGTATCTACTCTCTGCCTGAAATGACTGAAGAAGATGGCATTAAAGTGGCCGATCTTGAGATGGAATTTGCTGAGATGGACGGTTACACCGCTGAATCTCGCGCTGGCGAACTGCTAATGGGCGTCGGTATTGGTGTTGACCAGCACTTTGGTCTAATGAGCGAAATCGCACCGGGCTTTAAGCTACGAGTGCTATTGGCACAGGCGCTATTTTCAGATCCTGATGTACTGCTACTAGACGAACCCACCAACAACTTGGACATCGACACCATCCGTTGGTTGCAAGAGATGCTCAACCAACGTAACAGCACCATGATTATCATCTCGCACGATAGATATTTCTTGAACTCAGTATGTACACACATGGCGGACTTAGATTACGGTGATATCCGCGTATTCCCAGGCAACTACGATGAATACATGATGGCAGCGCAGCAGTCGCGTGAGCGCTTGATGTCTGATAACGCTAAGAAGAAAGCGCAGATTGCTGAGCTTCAAGGCTTCGTCGCACGTTTCTCCGCTAACGCCTCTAAAGCCAAGCAAGCGACATCGCGTGCTAAGCTCATCGACAAGATTAAGCTTGATGAAGTGAAAGCCTCTAGCCGCGTAAACCCGTTTATCCGTTTCGAGCAAGAGAAGAAATTGTTCCGTAACGCGTTAATCGTTGAAGATCTAGCAAAAGGCTTTGATGAGCAGTTATTTAACGATCTTAATATCATCGCCGAAGTGGGTGAGCGTATCGCCATTTTGGGTGACAATGGTGTGGGTAAAACCACCTTGTTACGGACATTAGTACACGATATCCCACAAGATAGCGGCACGATTCAATGGTCTGAAAACGCATCGATAGGTTACTACGCTCAGGATCATGAGTCCGATTTCGAAAACGACATGACCTTGTTTGAGTGGATGAGCCAGTGGCGCAAGCCAGAAGATGACGACCAATCAGTGCGTGGTTATTTAGGCCGTATGCTATTTGGCTCTGACGATATTAAAAAGTCAGTCAAAGTGCTTTCAGGTGGTGAAAAGGGGCGTATGTTATTCGGTAAGCTTATTATGCAAAAGCCAAACATCTTGCTACTTGATGAGCCAACCAACCACATGGATATGGAATCAATCGAGTCGCTCAACAACGCACTTGAGATGTATGAAGGTACATTGCTGTTTGTTAGTCATGACCGTGCATTCGTATCATCACTGGCTAACCGTATTATTGAGATCACGCCAACAGGTGTTAATGATTTCAAAGGCACATACGACGAGTTCCTAGTCAGCAAAGGCGTGGTTGAAGGTTAATCCTTTAAACATGACTTTTGACTAAAAGCCCGATGATGTCGGGCTTTTTTGTGCCTGAAACATTTATATTTGGTAACCTAGAAATGAAGGCTGATCACATTTTCAGTTAAATGTTTCAACTGTTCTTTATTTATACAGTCAGGCAAGTTTTTTAGCATCGATATACAGCCTTAACCTACTATATCTGATAAGTGGTCAAAAGGACTGATTGTTCCAGCTCTATTTTGCCCAAGAACATGTGTGTAAATTTCTGTCGTTCGCAGATCTTTATGCCCTAATAACTCTTGTACTGTTCGTATATCACTGCCCTGCGCCAATAGCTGTGTAGCAAATGAATGGCGAAAAGTGTGGGCAGTCACTCTTTTTTGAACATTACTTTTTATCACAGCGTTTCTCAGGTTTTTCGAGAAACTCGACTCATGAACATGATGACGACAAAGGTAACCGTCAATGGGGTGGCAACAGGTCGTTGTAGATGGAAATAGGTACTGCCAACTCAAGTCTTTTAATACTGTTTTGTATTTTCGGTGTAAAGCAGAAGGAACCGAAGTGAGGCCATTTCCATTATTTAAGTCATTTTCATGGATTTTATTGACCAACTGTATTTGGTTTTTCAAGGGTTTATTTAATTGCTTAGGTAATAG
>JAOIUG010000040.1 GCA_028223395.1 Shewanella sp. | reverse complement strand
CTTTTCAATAACACTAGAAAGCACAATATCATTTTCTGACCTCAGATGTTCAGGCATACGATTAATAGTAACTTGTGGAGTAATTCCATACCCTACAAACTCTTTCCCATCGGGGTAGCTATCACGCTTAGCACAAATTCTTAAAGAACCACCCCCGGGTAAATCAAAGAAAATAGGTTGTCCGGTACTGCCATAAGTTTTTTCACCAATAGTTGTAAAGTGCTTCAACTTATCAGCATAAATTAAAAAGTCCTCTGCCGCAGATGCTGTATGTCTTCCAATCAGCACATAAGTAGGCACTATGTGATTATTACTTTCTCTTGCTTTAAGTAACTCCATAGAGCCAGTCTCCCACGCGTTATCTTGGGCGTAATCCTTATACTTTTCACTGTAATTCCCCCATACCTTGTAAGCAGCAATGTGCTTTTTAGTTTTCCAAATTGAGCCTTCCAAGTCTTTATCTGTAAAATAAGACAATATTTCAGCAGCAATGCTTGAGTTGCCACCTCCATTAAATCTAAGATCAATAATTAGAGCCTTAGACTTTTTAATATTTTCGTAAGCAGAATTAAAGTGTTGCAAAATTTCTTTATCATGAAACCCGTTCAAACCTATATAAGCCACTTCACTATCTAACCACTTAAACTCAAATAGTTCTCCATTGGAACTTGGTTGCTTTAAAGATACTTTATCGGTTTTTTGGTGGCGTGAATTTCTGGTAAGAGTTATGTCTTTAAATTCCCCTGATGGAGTTTTTATAGTGAAGTTAACCTTAGTGTTAGGTGCGCCATCTAACATATATCTTACTGCATTATGCCATAAAATGTGCTCGGTTGAACTTGCAATATAAGGCATGATTTTATTTTTTAAATGAGTTTCTAAATCAACTCCTTCAACGGAGATAATAGTCGAGCCTAGGGGTATTTCAACTTGTAGTTTCTTTTCCACTTTAGTGACTACAGCTTGGTGATCAGCCTCAGTTAAACTTAAACCTGGCCAGTCTACGTGCTTCGAAGAAAGTCCTTTAGGTAAATAGATATTAGTATGCCCGTCTTGTAATAAAGCATTAAATTTCATTAGCTCACGGTAATACTCGTAAGTTGTTTCAGTAGCTAGTACCTTGGGGATGTATTTTCTATATACACTATCAAAATCTAAATCAGGTACCTGATCAAAAAATGCAAAGTTGTAGCTTGCTTCTTTCCAAAATAATGACAAACCATACAGCTTATCTTCATTTGATAAGTTATCAGGTGAATTTCCAACCTCTTTGGCTGAAACAGAAATTGATACAATTAACAAAGAAGCTAATAATACTTTTTTAATCATTTAAACTATCCTTAGTAGCTTGGAATGCTGATGTTGGCGTACAAATCTAACGCCCTCGTTAATGGGAAAAATATTGTTGGCTAAAATGTTTAGGAACGAAACACAGCCCGCTGTTTTTAGTCCTGTTGAATTGCTTGTTGAACGAAGCCGCTCTGCGGCAGAAGAGATAATAAGCCTCTTTGCTCTCCCATCCTAAATACTGACTAGAGGCGATCCATTTTGATCGCTAACCTAGGAGTATTGCCATGAACACATTCGAACAGCAACGCTTTGATTATCTTTATGAACAACATCTTACCAACTTAACGCTACAAGGCAAGCGCCCCGCAACTATCGATGCGTATAGCCGAGCAGTAAGGCGGATTGCCGCTTTCTTTGACCGTTACCCTGATAACCTCACGACCGATGATTTGAAGCGCTATTTTGCTCAACTGATCGCATCACACTCATGGAGTACGGTTAAGCTCGACCGTAACGGTCTGCAGTTTTTCTACCGCCATGGCCTCAACCAGCAGTGGGAATGGCTCAACATCGTTAAACCGCCGCAGGTCACACCCTTGCCCGATATTCTCACCCCTGCAGAAGTGGCTATCGCCATTAGCCAGACTCACCAACTGCGTTATCAGGTGTTCTTCTTGGTGCTATACAGCATGGGGCTTAGGCTTGGTGAGGGTATATATTTGCAAGTGGGGGATATCGATTCACAGTTAATGCAGGTGCATATTCGCAATGCTAAAGACGGCAAAGACAGGCTGGTTCCGTTGCCTAAACGAAAAACATATAGCCAGCCATTATTAATCAGTAACATAACAACATTCATGCTGGCAGACAATGCTGAGCCTTAGTTAGAGTTGGAGCTTGAGACGTGCTAGATAAGAAAACGCTGATAAACGCTAAATATTAAGTAAAAACATCGATATTGATGAGACTGTTGAAGAGATAATAGGCGCGAAAAATCTTCAGTAAAGAAAAAAACACAGACAAGCATTATAAAAAGATCGATTTTTCTTCAACGAACAGTTGAGTTTTGCCTTTCCCTTCGGTAATTTAACTATCTAATTTATAGCGATTAAATTTATTTTGTTTGTGAGCTGTACACTATCAGTACTTGTGGACATCCATAGGCTTTGAAGATAAATAAAATGAACAGTGGCTAGCGATATTTTTATTCAAAAAACATAGGAGGTTATTTTGAAAAAATTGTGTTTATTTTTGCTCTCTATTTCGAGCTCTCTATCGATTAATGCCGATGAAGTCGATTTAACAGAATTTGGCCAATCGTATTTTGCAGCATGGAAAGCAACCCAAGCACCAAATGCATCTAAACAAGACATAGAACACTATTTGTCGTTTTTTAAAGATGATTTGGGGCACCAACATCTACCTTACGATGCAGACGATTCGCGCACATCTGAGGGAAAGGATAGCATGCGAAATGGCATGAACTATTACCTTGGAGCCCATACGGACTATTCAGCTGAGCTTTCTCAAGTTGTCCCTGCTTATCATGTTGTTATGATCACTTATTCAACCAAAAGCAGTGGTATTCATCCTCAAACTAAAGAAGTGGTACACCAGAGCTACGACACTATGGAAGTATTAGAAATAGAAGATGGTAAGGTGTCTGTCATTAGGAAGTATTCACAATAGTACAAGGCAGTGCTGCGTTTAAGAGCAAACATGCACAGTTGCTAGCGTCACTGTGCTCAGCATTTTAGCTAACAGTTTCTTGTGGCTTAAGCCGCTGTGGTATTAAATGAAGTAGATAGTCTATGGCATTTAGTTTGAGTAAAAAGAGCTCAGATTACAGTCGTAATGAAAGCCAGTAACGGGCGTTATTGCATTTTTAATCGCTGCTTGCTTTGCTCTACAGCAAATGACTGCCTATTGACGAGGAGTGAGCCAGACCACTCATTCCTTATTTAATAGCTGTTATATCAGGGCGATGTTTCAAGGTTATATGGTCAGTCGTGATTTGAAAAATGACCCGGAATGAGTTTCACCTACCGCCGAGGTCATTAAGTGGTAGAAAAGATTAGCGAGACTGCCACTCAGTGCATTTTAAACGCTTTGCCCGCGTGGATCACCGTAGTCAATGCTTTGCTGTTTATCTCCTTGCAGTAGCTGATTTATCACTTCTTGCTGTCCGATCAGTAGCTTGCCATTGGCTTCATTAGCGTGCTTACTTTCTTTAACCAAAGACAGTAAGTTATCCCATAATAGTGCCGCCTGCACAGAGGAAGCTTTCGGTAAGCGTTCAATCAGTGCATGCATGCCATTGATGTCACCCGCAAATCCTAGCTTTACAAGCATTTGACTTCGCTCATTAGCTTTGAGCATCAAGCGTTGACATAAGTTAGATTGCTGCTCATTGTGCTGCTGTAGGCCTTGGTTGTCGCGCCGTTGCATCAGTTCTCGTTGGCACTTTAGTAAACTTTTTAACTGTTTGTAACCTTCAATATCTTGTCGAATACCACGGATGAGGCTTTGCACTATTTCGCGCTTCTCACTTTTACTGATCGGCTCAACCATGCTGCTGTACCATTGCATCTGTTAACTTGTCGAGATCGAGATCAAAACTGCCATCAATTAAACTTTGTCTTATTTCTGCCACTTTAGCGGTATCAATATCGGGCAGTTGTTCCAGCTGCGCTTTAGCATGCTCAATAAGCTTGCAGTCATCACTCACAGCCGAGGCCTGATGCGTCTCGACTTTAGGGGTTAACGGCTGCACTACCGCGCCATTGTTTTTACTGGTGGCCACTTGCGTGCTTATTGCGCCACTGACTTTACTGATTTCCATTACAATTGCCTTTTTTCTAGCCTCTATGGTTATAAAGCGACTGAGTTAAGGCGGTTCTAAAGTGGATAATGCAGTTTTATTCACTCGTGATAAAACACGTGCTCTATGAGTGCATCAACAATGCTGTTCACGCTTTAAAATAGGGTGCCCACTCGCCCTTTAGCGATAGGATAAACGGTGATAATTTTGCCTGAACTGAGATTACGCACTCGGATAGCATCCCCTTCTCCGCCCCCTTCGAGCGCCTCACCGGGCATGTTGGCATAAAAGCCATGACTGCGCGCTTCAATGATCACTTTGTCGCCTATGTTTATCCATTGTGGCGGACGCAGTTGGTAGGCTTTTATCACCCGATGACGACGTATTTTACGCAGCACTTGCTGCCCAACAATCTGGTTAAGATCGCTGATAAAGTCACGATCGCTCACCGATAACGTCATCTGTTGCCATTCAATATCAGTTGCATCAATTTTCTCTCCTCGCTTTAAAGGCCGCGCGGCGACAGGTAAACGCGCGCTGACCTTAACATTGGCCCTTACATACAACTCCCATTTTGGCAGCTCACAACTGATTTTACGCTGCACGTTACCTAATGGTGCTTGGCTTTTTCCTTCAATAATCAATGCTGTTCTGCAAGCTGGCAGCTTATTTACACCTGAAGGCAGTTTCAATTTTATTGTGCTGTTGATGTTAGTGAGCGCGGCTTGCTGCTGCCATTGTGTCAGCTGGGCTTGCACGTGCTCTGTCAGCTGTAGCTTGATTTGCTGCGCTGCTACGTGGGGCGTTTTACCCGCCACTTGGAGCGGAAGTAAAGCGGACACGATAAAGAGGAAGTAGGAAATATAGGTTCCGTTTATACGCCAACAAGAAACATAAACCATTGATAACTCCTAACTATTATTGTTGGCACATTATTTGGATGCCTTATACCTAACTGAACCGTACTCACCATACTAGGAGTCGCTATGGCTATCAACCTCGACGCTGCATTAGGCATCCATCCACAGACGTTAGACTTTAGAGTCGAGCGTAGCAAAATGCTCGCGGGTAATTTAGCCAATGCTGAGACGCCTGGCTACAAGGCGCGTGATCTCGATTTTAAAACTGTGATGAGCCAAATCAATGCGGGTGGATCGGTTAATACACAATATCAAGAAAGTTACCGTATTCCTTATCAAGCTTCTGCGGATCAAAACACGGTAGAGCTGGGTAAAGAGCAAGCAAGATATTCACAAAACGCTATGGATTATCAAACCAGTCTGACATTTCTTAATATGAAAATTTCAGGCTTACGTTCCGCTATCGAAGGGCAATAGGCACGCTATGTCATTTTCTGAAATTTACCAGATTGCCGGCGCCGGCATGAATGCACAGACCATTAGGCTCAACACTGTGGCGAGTAATCTCGCCAATGCAGGCGCGGCAGCAGAAAGCCCCGATCAAGCATTTAGAGCACTTAAACCTGTTTTTTCTACTCTTTATAAACAAGCGCAAGAAGGCCACATAAGCGGTGCTCATGTTGAAGTGTCGGCAATTGTTGAGACTGATGCGCCATTAGATTTACGCTATGAGCCTGACCATCCATTTGCCGATGAGCAAGGCTATGTCGCTTACTCTAATGTCAATACGGTAGAAGAAATGGCAGACATGATGGCTGCGAGTCGATCATTTGAAACCAATGTCGAGGTGATGAATCGTGCCCGCTCTATGCAGCAGGGTTTATTACAGCTGGGAGCTAAATAATGGATGTCACCTCAACAAACAACCTGACTTCGCTCACCAGTACTGACAACACTGTCACCGCTTCTGCAAATGATGCCTCAGCGATTAAAAATGAGTTCATGACGCTGATGATCGCGCAGATCCAAAATCAAGATCCAACCAACCCGATTGAGGGAGCTGAATACGTAGCTCAGCTAGCGCAGTTCTCTCAAGTAGAAAGCTTGGAGCAGATGCGAGCAAACCAATCATCACAAATGGTGATGATGGAAAACCTAGGCGTTGTGCAGTCTGCGCACCTTGTGGGTAAAAATGCGATGGTGCCTGCGTCTGAGTTTACCCTCGCGGACTCGCCGCTTGAGGGAAAAGTCTTTTTAGGCAGCGCAACCGAAAGCCTCAGTGTTGATCTTATCGACAAGTCTGGTGAGGTGGTGCATACCATTGAGCTGGGCTCTCAAGCTGCTGGAGATATTGCATTTAATATTGACCCTGCCGCACACGGTCTGGCCCCAGGCGACTATAACCTTGTCGCTCGCACAACAAATGGGGAAGACACCGAAACTGCAGATACTTTTATACAAGCCGAGATAGAGAAAATACATTTTGTCAGCGCCTCCGGCGTCATGATGGCTGAGCTGGGTAATGGCCTAGGCACTTTATCAGTGCTTGAAATATCTGAAGTTTCATAACTTAATTAGTCAAGGATTAAACGATGTCTTTCAATATTGCATTAAGTGGCTTACAAGCGACAACACAAGATTTAAACACGATCAGTAATAACATTGCTAACTCTTCTACTGTGGGTTTTAGAGGTGGACGCAGTGAGTTTTCAGCAATTTACAGCGGTAACCAAGCTGGCGGCGTGAACGTTATGTCCACCAGCCAAAACTTTTCTACCGGTGGAAACCTCACTTACACTGGTCGTCAATTGGATATGGGTATTCAAGGCGATGGTTTTTTTGTGCTGAGCGGCCAAGACGGTAGCAACATGTACGCGCGTGCTGGCATGTTTAATCAAGACGCGAATGGTTTTATTACCGACCCTACCGGCAACCGCTTACAAGGTTACACTGTCAGTGCATCGGGTGATTTACAAACGGGTAATACTACCGACTTACAGATTAAAACAGGCTCGATTGCCGCAAAAGCGACAGAAAGCGTCAGCTTTGTGTCAAATTTAGATGCTCGAGTGGATGTGATTGCTGCGACCAAACCGGCGCTAGATCCTAACGATCCGCCAGTTAGCACATTTAATCCAGATGACACCTCAACCTACCATTCCCCCAGCTCAGCCGTGATTTATGACTCGCAGGGTAATGAACATGTCATGACGCAATACTATGTAAAAACGGCTGATAACACTTGGAATGTTCACTACCTTATGGATGATGTGGATATTACTCCCGCCGGCGGCCACCAGCTAACCTTTAACACTGATGGCGTCTTAACATCCGATGAGAAGTTGACGCTCAACATCACCGATCCTGCCATTATTGGCGGCGCTGCAGCGTTAAATTTAGAGGTCGGCTACGACAACAGCACTCAATACGCATCTGACTATAACAACTCAAGTTTAAGTCAAAATGGCTACACATCTGGCGAGCTCAACGGTATTCGCTTAGATGAAAGTGGCATGTTTTATGGCACTTACACCAACGGCCAAGAGCAGCTGCAAGGTCAAGTTGCGCTGGCAAACTTTACCAATCCTAACGGCTTAACACCTGTCAGTAATAATGCGTGGACAGCAACCAACAGTGCCGGCGTACCGGTACTTGGCGCGCCAGCAACCGGCACTTTGGGCTCGGTATCCTCGGGCTATTTAGAAGGCTCAAATGTTGATACTACCGCCGAAATGGTCAGCTTAATGACGGCGCAGCGTAATTATCAGTCCAACGCGAAAGTACTTGATGCTAACTCTACCATGCAGCAAGCCTTACTCAACGCCATCTAGGAAATATCATGGACAAAATGCTCTATACCGCTGCCACTGGCGCTGCTCGAGTGATGGAAGCGCAAGCGATCCGCGCGAACAACCTTGCCAATGCTGACACTACTGGCTTTAAGGCGGATCTTGAGCGCGTCCATGCCATGAGTGTTGCCGCCACTGGTAATAGCTTACAAACACGTGTGCTAGCGCAAACACAAAGCAGTGGTTTTAGCCAACAAAGCGGTGCGCTCAATCCTACTGGCAGAACACTTGATCTGGCAATCAATGACGCCGGCTTATTTGCTGTCATGACTGAAGATGGCGAAGGTTACACGCGCTCAGGCGCAATAACGCCTGATGCCAATGGCCAGTTGACGTTAGATGGTCGCCCTGTTGCTGGCGTTGACGGCCCTATCGTGCTGCCTGAGTATCGTGAGCTGTTTGTCGGCGATGATGGCAGGCTCAGTATTGTCGCCGATGCCAATGGCATCATCGAGGAGATCGGTCAGTTAAAGCTTGTTAACCCTGAGATGAGTACTCTTAACAAAGGGCTCGATGGATTGCTTTATGCCGCCGATCGCCAACCATTGCCCGCCAGCGATACGGTAACGGTTAGCAGTGGTTTTCTTGAAGCCAGTAACGTGCAGGCTGTTGGTGAATTGATTGCCGCGATGGATCTTAGTCGTCAATTTGAGATCCAAGTGAAACTAATGAAAAGCGCCGAAGATCTTGCCAAATCCGGTAACAGTCTACTTAAAAATGCTTAACGCCAATAAAAAGGATGAAGTCAATGCAATCAGCATTATGGGTCAGTAAAACAGGTTTAACCGCGCAAGATACAAAAATGACCACCATTGCCAACAACTTGGCAAACGTGAACACAACCGGTTTCAAGCGCGACCGTGTGGCATTTAACGATCTGTTTTATCAAGTGCAGCGTCAACCCGGTGGCCAAGTCGATGAGCAAAACGAGTTGCCTTCAGGGCTACAGTTAGGCACAGGTACTCGCGTGGTTGGCACTCAAAAAGTGTTTACCACCGGAGATATGCTAACGACCAATCAACAATTGGACTTGGCAATTGAAGGGCAAGGTTTTTTCCAAATAGAAGAGTCTAATGGCGATTTAAGTTTCTCACGCGACGGGCAATTTTACCGTAATAGCGAAGGACTAATGGTGACCTCTCAAGGCTTGCCTTTAGTGCCAAATATTGAGATCCCTGAAGATGCGCTCACCATCACCATTGCCACTGACGGCATTGTGTCTGCGCAAATAGCAGGCCAAGCAGATGCTCAAGAGTTAGGGCAAATTACGCTGGCAAACTTTACCAATCCAGCAGGACTTGAAGCACGTGGTAACAATTTATACCGCGAGACCGGCGCGTCTGGCGCGGCCATTGAGGGCGTGGCTGGCGATCAAGCTTTTGGGCAAATTCGCCAAGGCTCATTAGAGGGAGCCAATGTCAATGTGGTGGAAGAAATGGTTGAGATGATCTCCACTCAACGCGCTTATGAGATGAACGCCAAAGTGGTGTCTGCCTCTGACGACATGCTTAAATTCTTGAATCAATCATTGTAATATTCGCGTCAATACACTGGCCGCGCTTAACGTCTCAGAGCACTGGAAAAGGATTATTATGCGACAATTATGGACAGGAGTTGGACTGGCAATGCTGCTTTCAGGTTGCATATCCCACTTCCCCGATCACAACACTAAGCCCGGTAAAGCTGAGTGGGCGCCACCAGAAATTGACTACAGCCTGCCTGACGCTAAAGACGGCAGCGTTTATCGCCCGGGGTTTATGTTGACCTTATTTAAAGATAAACGGGCCTTTCGCGAGGGCGATATCTTAACGGTTGCTTTAGATGAAAAAACCTACTCAAGCAAAAGCGCTGACACCAAAACCAACAAAGCTAACGGACTCACGCTTGATGGCCAAAGCGATATTGACGGTAGCGGCGCTGCTGTCGGCGGACAGGCTAATGTAGGACGCTCATTTAACGGTACAGGCTCAAGCACTCAGCAAAATCAGTTATCAGGCTCTATCACGGTGACCGTCGCCAAAGTGCTGCCTAATGGCGCTTTACTTATTCGGGGTGAAAAGTGGCTAAGGCTTAACCAAGGTGATGAATATTTACGGTTATTAGGCTTGATCCGTACTGACGATATTGGCAATGACAATACCATTTCTTCACAGCGAATTGCCGACGCTCGGATTATTTATGGCGGTCAGGGAGCCATTTCTGATAGCAATCAAATGGGCTGGGTGTCACGTTATTTTAACAGCCCTTGGTTTCCACTATGAATACTCAACTTAAAGCATCAATGAAAACGATACGCAGTAATATCGAGGGATTTTCTCTCAGTAATTTACTCACAAAATCGATAGGGAAAAAGCGCTGCATCCGTGAAGGCGATACCTTGCTTGTCACGTTAGAAGGCGCGCTTAATGAATCCGATCAACACCCTCGGTTATCTTGCCCTATTGCGGTGACTGTCACTAAAAGTTTGCCTACTGGGTCATTTTTTATCAGCGGTAAAACCTGGCTAACAGACACTGAAACGACTGAGTACTTATGTGTGCTCGGCATCGTCAACCCCGCAGATATCAGCCCAAGTAACAGTATTTCTTCACGGTGCCTTCAAGATGTGAAAGTGCTCTACATTGGGGATGATTTATTATCTGAGCAAGCTCGTAATGCTTGGACATACCGTTATTTTAGTAGCCACTGGTCACCACTATGAACGCCTATTTCACACGTTTAACAGGCACGGGACACTCATGAATAAAATCGCTCTTTTTTTCGTTGGCGTCTTACTGGGGAGCTTACCTGTTTTTAATGCACAAGCTGCTGTACAAAACCGTTACTTAATGGACATTGTCGACGTACAAGGGATCCGTGATAACCAGCTCGTAGGTTATGGTTTGGTGGTGGGCCTAAACGGCACTGGCGATAGAACACAAGTGAAGTTTACCAGTCAGTCTATCGTCAATATGCTCAAACAATTTGGTGTGCAAATAGATGGTAATACCGATCCTAAGTTAAAAAATGTGGCCGCTGTGGCCGTACATTCAACGGTGCCAGCGCTTGCTAGCCCAGGACAAACGCTTGATATCACTGTGTCTTCGCTCGGTGACGCTAAAAGCTTAAGAGGCGGCACACTGTTGATGACGCCACTTAAAGCGGTCGATGGTGAAGTGTACGCTATCGCGCAAGGCAACTTAGTCGTCGGCGGTATTTCAGCTCAAGGGCGCAATGGCACATCGGTGACTATCAATACGCCAACGGTAGGTAACATTCCTAATGGCGCATTATTAGAAGTCGCGATGCACAGTAATTTTAACGACATGGACAATATCATTCTCAACCTTAAAGCGCCGAGCTTTAAAACAGCGCGCAATATTGAGCGAGCCATCAATGACCTATTTGGTCCAAGCGTTGCTCAAGCTGACAGCAGCGCCAAAGTGTTAGTCCGCGCGCCAAGCTCAAATCGCGAGCGAGTCACTTTTATGTCGATGCTCGAAGAGCTGCAAATAGCCCAAGGGCGAAAAGCGCCGCGAGTGGTATTTAACAGCCGCACTGGCACTGTGGTCATGGGCGGTGATGTGGTGGTGCGTCAAGCAGCTGTCAGTCACGGCAACCTCACGGTGAGCATTGTTGAAAAAGACTTTGTTAGCCAGCCAAACGGTGCATTTTTAGGCCAAGCACAAGGTGAAACAGTGGTAGCATCAGACAGCCAAGTCGGGATCGATGCTGGTGATGGCCGCATGTTTATTTGGCCTGAAGGCATCGCCCTCAACGATATCGTTCGTGCTATTAACAGCCTTGGCGCTTCCCCAATGGATCTGATGGCCATTCTTCAAGCCCTTAATGAAGCCGGCGCGCTCGAAGCGGAACTGGTGGTGATTTAATGAAATTAGACAATAACCATAGCTACCTTAACCAACTTCATGCCTCTGAACTTATCAAAGCCAACGGTGAGCATGGCGCGCTCAAGCTAGTCAGCCAGCAGTTTGAAGCTCAGTTTTTGCAAACGGTGCTCAAGCAAATGCGTTCAGCATCGGATGTGATGGCAGAAAAAGACAGCCCGTTGTCTTCACAAAATGATGGCATGTACCGTGACTGGCATGACGCAGAGCTTGCCGGTCGATTGAGTCAGCTCCAAAGTACCGGACTGGCTAGCGTAATGAGCAAACAATTAGCCGGTGCACTTAAGTCACAGCCAGAGATGGTCGCTTCTAATCATCATGCCGTTGCCAATACCACTGCGATGCAACCTGCACTGATTGTGCCGTTCATTCCTCAGGTAGACGAGCAATAACACCCGTGACTGCAACACTTCTTTGTAGATATAAGGACACACGATGAGTATGATCAATATTGGTATGTCGGGGCTCAACGCCAGTATGGCTGCCCTAAACGCCACTTCTAACAACGTCGCAAATGCCATGGTTGCAGGTTACTCACGCCAACAAGCGGTGATGAGCTCTGTCGGTAATGGCCAGTACGGTGGCGGTACAGGAGTGACGGTAGAAGGCATGCGCCGTATATCAGATCAATATGAAGTGGCGCAGCAATGGAGCAGCAGTAGCACCGTTGGCTTTACACAGGTCCAATCAAGCTATTTGGGCCAAGTTGAACAAGTGTTTGGCTCTGAAGGCAATAGCATTTCAGCCGGTTTAGATTTACTGTTTGCAGCGTTAAACTCGGCGATGGAGCAACCAAGTGAGACGGCTTATCGTCAAAGTGTGCTCAATGAAGCGGACGCGATTGGTCAGCGATTTAATTCTATTAGTGACAGCCTCAATGCCCAAGTGAGCCAAGTTGAAGGTCAGATAGGCGCGTCAGCCAAAGAGATCAATTCAAAGCTCAATAGCATTGCTCAGTTTAATACCGAGATCCAAGCCACTAAAGCCAGCGGTAATGTGCCTTTGTCTTTACTGGACTCTCGCGATGCCATCATTGATGAGCTCTCAGAGATCATTAAAGTCAATGTCACTGAAGAGCAAACCGGCGCAGTCACGATTACGCTCGATCAAGGCCAACCATTATTACTCGGTAGCACTATCGCCACAGTCCAAACGACCCCGCATTCAACAACATCACAATTTAGCCAAGTGAGCATTCAATTTGGCCAGTCACAATTTGCGTTAAACGAAGCCAGTGGTGGCAGCCTCGGCGCGTTACTCGACTACCGCGATAATAGCTTAGTTGACTCCATAGCCTTCACTAACGAGCTGGCACAAACACTAGCCGATGAATTTAACAATACGTTAGCCAATGGCACGGATTTAAATGGCAATGCTCCTACTCAAGCACTGTTTAGTTACGATGCCAATAACCCGGCAGGCAGCATGCATATTAGCGCAGATTTTAACGCCAATATGCTCGCCTTTGGTCAAGACGGCACACCGGGTGATAACAGTAATTTACGTGACTTAGTCAGCATCGCGACGAGCAACTTCACTTTTGATTCTCTCGGCGTTGACACCACCATGGGTGACGCGTTTGCCACTAAAGTTGGGCAGCTCGGCTCAGCTTCTCGTCAAGCGCTGACGGCGCAAGAGACGGCTGAGAAACTGCAAATGCAAGCGCAGTCACAATGGGCTAGCACTAGCGGAGTCAACATGGATGAAGAAGGCACTAACCTGATTATCTATCAGCAGTCGTACCAAGCAAACGCCAAAGTGATTTCGACGGCCGATCAGCTTTTTCAAACCATTTTAAACAGTATCTAAGGATCGATTATGCGCGTTAGCATGCTCAACCTCTATAGCAACAATTTGCAAAGCTTACAGAATTCGACCGTCGATATTGCAAAGCTCAATCAAATGATGGCGACAAGTACATCAATGTTGCGCCCATCAGATGATCCTATCGGTGCCGTCAAAGTGATTGGCAGTCAGCGCGATTTAGCCGCTACGAATCAGTATCTTGATAACACCAAGTCACTCAGCACCAGTTTAGATCGCGCAGAAACTTACCTCTCTAGCATGGTAGAGTTGCAGTCTCGTATGCGAGAAATATCTATTGCCTCCAATAACGGCAGTTTATCAGTAGAAGACCGATCCGCGTATGCCGCAGAGATGGGCGAATTATTAGCAGCCTTCAGCGATACCGTTAACGCCAAAGACGAAGCCGGTAATTATTTGTTTTCAGGTAATCTCACCAATACCCCAGCCATCAGCCAAGATGTCGATGGCAAGTATATTTATCAAGGTGATAATAACCATCGAGAAGTGCAAACTACTGGTTCATCTTGGATGACAGCGAATGTGACTGCTGCTGAATTTATGTTCTCTAATGGCAGTGGTGACATCCTCAATCAAACGCAAACTTACATTGATGTGTTAAATAACCCTGACTTAGCCCCCGGCGACCCCGCTTTTGGCCAAACCATGGAGCAGATGAGCGCAACGTTAGATGATACGCTCACCAGTATCAGCGCTGCCATCACCGACATTGGCGGCAAACAAAACACCATTGGCTTGCTGCAAACCTCCCATGAAGAGCGGGTGTTATTTAATGAAGAAGTCATCGGTGAAACCGAAGGGTTGGACTACGCGCAGGCCACTGCAGAATTTAACTTGAAACTGACAGCCCTTAAAGTCACGCAACAAACGTTTGTGCAAGTTAACCAGCTTTCACTGTTTAACCACATGTAATAAGGCGTAATTGACTAATGCTCAAAGGGATCAGTGATACATTAAATATTCAACAGCGCAGCCAAACGGTTGTGCCTGCGACCAGTACCAAGCAAGTGCTGTTGGCGCCGCAAGCATTAGCGCGCCCCGTGATGACCAGTCACCGACTGCAAAGCTATCAAAAGTGGGCCAAGATCACACAAGGGCAGCATGATATTAGTGCTAACCAACTGGCTGATAAAGGCTTGCAGTATGTCAGAGCTTTGTTAAGGCAGCTACATGAGCAGTTGAAATTATCACGCGACAACATACACGATAACCCACGCGATAGCGCAACTCATACCAGAGCTAAACAACTGCAAAGCCAATTAGCGAGCCTTGATGTACGTTATCAAGGCCATCCTTTGATTGATCATCAGCTCAATCTCATCTCCGCGGCGCGACCTGCCGCCAAGTATCGCTTTACGTTAGCCTCGGTGGATTTAAGCATAGAAAAACAGCGTGATGAATACATTAACATTCAATTAGGTAATGGCATTTATCGTGCGCTATTGCCTGCCAAACAGCCTTCAGCGCAGCTGGCTCAACAACTCAGCTTGGCATTGAAACCGCTTAATATTCAAGTTGTCACCGACAAGGCAGGTCAGTTCAGCTTTAGTTGTACTCAAGCACGTTGGCAGCAAGTACAAGCTGGACTATTGATGACAGGGCAAGGTCAACGGCTGCCCGCAGGCGACGCTCGCACCATCAAGGTTAATGAGCAGCTTAACTGGCAAGATCCGCGAGAATGGCGCTTCAGTACACCTGAAGACACTAAGCAAACCATCGTTAAAATAACCAAATCCCAACACAAAATAGAATCGCAGTTACAAGAATTGGCCAGTAATAAACGTAAAATCCACCAGCAATTACAGAATCTTAATGCACCTGATACGGCCGAACACGACATTGCAGAAACAATAAATCAACTTGCGGCTCTTATGCAGCCTTCGCCTTTTCATTTGCAAGTGACCTCTTTACTGGCGCAAGCGAATATGACGCGTACTCAAGTCTCTGCACTACTGTAATCGATAGCCAGCAATCACTGACTATCGATACAACTGTGCATGCTAATTCATTAGCGTCAAAATAGCGGGTAGTTGATCAAACTTGCACTTATCCAATAGATCTATCACGTATTTGCTGTAGTTATTTTTGTGCTGTCGACTGGTATGATAAACCTGAAAACACATAATAATATCATGCTCTGTCAGCACTTTTTTCTCCGCTGCAATCGCTGCAAGGTAACAACGCAGCATGAAGTAATCCACCATCATCAACCTAAAGGCTTGCGTCGGGGTGAGCTTATCCACAACCGGAAAGTTCATGTGATAAAAATAATAAAATAAGTAGCGGTTGAATAGATCAGGATGCAACGCCAATGCCGGCACCGCATATTGCTGCCATGCGTCATTAAGCACAGACATACTGAAATCGCCTTGCTCGTCCTGCACCGCCTTTATCGCATCATTAATTTGCTCAAACCTTGCTCTACCACGCATCGGTTTATTGGTGTTCAGCCATAAGTGAATAGAGCTAAAAGCATGCTGTTTTTGCTGTTCGGTGTTTTGATTAAACCCTTCAACATGTTGCTTCAACTCCCCACTATCGGCCAAGGTCATCAACTGCTGAAACATCACATCAATGCGATCGGTGCTCTGCTGCTGCGCTTGAACTGACTCGACTGTTTTCATTAAAATACCGATCGCAGCTAGGCTGTGGCTAATTTCAAGTTTGGGGCTCAATACCAGTTGAATTGCACAATCATGCGCTTTTTTAGCCCATAAAGGTGTGCTCTTAAATGAGTTATGATGTTGTACGGCCTGACGCTCAAAATGAAAAGGGTTAGGCTTAAATAAAATGCCCCTTGCGGCCTCAGGGCAAGATAAAGAAAGGCTTTCATAACGATCTCCCTCTTTCATATGCGACATACGAGGGTACGTTTTACAAGTATGACTAAGTAACGACTCACCCGCTTTAGCATGCACTTGACACAGTTTGTTGTCATCTAAAAAACCACAAGCGCCCTCTTTGTTGAGTACAGCTTTCGCCCAAATGCCATTACTTTTTTTTAGCTTCTTTAACGCAAGTGGTGCCAGATCTTTTAACGCGGGATGCGCCATTGTTTTTTTATAGCTTTGCTTGTCAATATGGATATCCCAACCGTAACAACAACTGTCTTCACACTCACTGCCAATACAGCTAAATTGCGCCACAAAACTGGGTCTAATTAATGATTTTTCCATATTTAGTCTCTCTACAACGGCAAGATCCTATATAAAGGCGACCCAAAAACCCATTGACTAAAATATTTATTAAAAACATATAAAAATAAAATCCAACATATTCAACATCTTAAAATGTTTTCTGTTATTTTTTAAAGCTAAATTTTCAGTTCCTATTTTACCTGTCGTTTTATTAATGCTGACACACTCATTATTCGTAAACCTAAAGGAACACGCTATGTTATCTGTTCATACCAACTATGCTTCACTGGTTTCTCAAAACTCTGTAACGAAAAACAACGACCTACTGAGCAACGCAATGGAGCGTTTGTCTACCGGTTTACGCATCAACAGCGCCTCTGACGATGCTGCAGGCCTGCAAATTGCCACCCGCATGAACGCCAACGTCACTGGCATGGAAACTGCCAGCCGTAACGTTAACGATGCCACATCAATGCTACAAACTGCTGACGGCGCACTTGATGAACTAAACAATATCGCCACTCGCCAAAAAGAGCTTGCCACACAAGCCGCTAACGGCGTGAACTCAGCCGAGGACTTAAAAGCACTCAATGCAGAATTTGGAGAGCTAACCAAAGAAATCACTCGTATTGTTAGCAACACTGAATACTCAGGTAACAAGCTGTTCGATTCATTAAAAACAGGTGTAGATTTCCAAATTGGTGCTGGTTCAACAGAGAAATTAAACGTTAAAGTCACTGATACCAATATCAAAGCGCATGACGCAAAACTTGATACCGCAGCAGACGCAAGCGCTGCAATCGATAAAATTAATACCTACATCAATAGCGTCGGTACTGAGCGCTCTAATTTAGGTGCCAACATTAATCGTCTAAGC
>JAOIUG010000039.1 GCA_028223395.1 Shewanella sp. | reverse complement strand
CAAAAACAACCGTGAAAGATCTACAGCCCCTAGCTAAAACAAATGTAGACTTTTCGCCCACCTGTATGGGCCTCATTTTGATAAGGCCAGTCATATTGTAGCAATAACCTTTCAGTCAATTGCAGCCCCAAGCCAAAGCCCAGGTTGTTATCATCTACTGTGCCGCCATGATTATGATTTACAATAGTGATTGTACCGCCTACTTGCGTTATTTTAACGCGGCCCGCTGCTGTATGCTGAAATGCATTTCGAATCACATTGGCCAGTACAATGCGTACTAAGCCTAAAGGCAATTGCAGCGTAAAATCATCGGTATCAATCGTGACTGTGACCGGCTTACCTATCAATAGATAACGAAGTTCGCACTGAATATCGATTAACAGTTCGCCCAGTTTACAATCACTTTTGGGTAGCGCTTTATCTTGTTGGCGTGTCAGCCATAGCAGCGTATCGGTTAAATCTGTCATGGTCATACCCGCCCGTTCAATGCGGTCAATGACTGCGAGCTGTTTCTCTGGCGTAGCGCCTTTTTGAATCAATTTCCCCAGTAGTTCACTGTTTGTGCGAGTCACCGCAATCGGCGTCCGTAACTCATGACTGGCGTAACTTAAAAACTGTTGCTCGCGTGCGAGACTGGCTTGCACACTGCTTAAACTGTCTCGAATAATGTTGGCTAATATGTTGAGCTCGCTGTAATGAAAATCTGGCGTAGGTTCACTTAAGTTGTCTTTATCAAGCTGTTTGGCCCAACTCTTTAGCTGCTCTACCGGTGACGCCACCTTACGTAAGACTAAAGTTAAAATAATAAAAAACAGCCCGATGGCCGTTAGAGCGGTGATTAAAATGGTCACAAAGTGCGGAAGAGCCGAATGACCAGCAAAGTGCTCTGTTGGGTGTGAGAACACTGAAGAGACATAACGCAACTCCTTTCCATTAGAAAACTTCATCACAAAGTAACCAGCCTTAGGTGGAGAGAGTAACGTTTTACCAATAATTTTTTTACTAATGACATTAAGCTTAACTTCACGCTCATCAAAGTTAAGTCGAATAGTTTCAGGCAAATCACGCCAACGAACAGCCACGGTAAAACCGCCGTTAATCAGTGGCTTGCCTGGATCTACTGTGCCTTTCTGGCTTTGTGCAATCATGGCTTCACGCATCGCCACGTCCATCCCTGAAATAAAGTATTTAACGCTTAATGCCGACAGACCCAGTATCATCACAATACCTGTTACCAACATCGCCAATAACACATAAAGCCGTAAACTGGGTCTTATTTCCATTATTCTGCCAACTCCTTTATCGCAAAGCCTTTGCCTGTCACTGTGTGCAGTAACTTAAGGCCAGCGTCTTTATCTAATTGTTTGCGTAAATTAAAAATATGCACTTTTAAACTATTACTGTCGGGTTGATCGTCTCCCCACACTGCTTGCATCAATTTATCACGCGAGACAGGGTTAGGGCTTGCACGCATCAATACCTCCAGTATTTTTAATGCAGTTGGTGACAACTTAAGCGCCGAACCTGCCCGAAAAGCTTGATGTTGCGCAAGGTTGAGCTCTAAATCTGCTACCGCAAGCCTCTTGACCTGTCCGCTGCGCCTTAGTGCCAATACTCGCGTTCGAACAATCAACTCCTCCATTGCAAAGGGCTTGACTAAATAATCGTCAGCGCCTTTTGCAAAACCCGTTAGCTTATCATCGAGCGTATCGCGGGCAGTCAGCATCAGCACGGGGGTATCAATACCTTGTGCTCTTAACTGCTCACACACTTGTAAGCCACTCATTTTAGGTAAGTTAAGATCCAGCAGCACCACGTCATAGCGGTTTAACTCAATCAGAGTCAAACCTGAAAGGCCATTTGCAGCATGGTCGCATTGAATATCTTCTAAATCGAGATAATCAATCACTGCGGTGGCTAAATCTAAATCATCCTCCACCAGCAGTAATTGCAACTGCCCTGCCCATTGATTAGTTGTTGTGTCTGACATCTGATAAATTTCCCGTTGATTCGCTTATCCCGCGCACTCGGTGGCTCATCCTGAGCATAAATGATTTTATCTCGCATTGGATCATCAATAATGATGGCGTAAGAATAAGAGTAATAAACGTCGCAAATAAAATACCATAAGCTAAAGCTGCCGCGGCCGGGATAAGAAATTGCGCTTGGAAAGAGGTTTCACCTAACAAAGGCGTTAAACCAGCAAAGGTGGTCACCGATGTTAGCAATACCGCTCTTAATCGGCCTGAGCATGCTTGTACTATCGCATCATGGACCGAGGTTGCTGGCTCTTTCATCAGTTCATTAAAGCGAGAAACCAGTAACAAACTGTCGTTTACCACCACACCACTCAACGCTAAAATACCATTGAGTGACAAAATGCTGATAGTTAAGTCATTGACCCAATGCCCTAATATCGCCCCTACAATACCAAATGGGATCGCTGCCATAATAATGAGCGGCTGCACATAGGATTTTAGTGGAATCGCAAGCAAAGTGAATATGGCCAATAATGCCAAAATAAACATCTGCAACATCGAGCCGGCGGTTTCCGCTTGTTCTTCACTTTCACCCGCAAAATTCACCGCTAAGCTTGGGTATTGCGCTTGCAACTGCGGCACCACTGTTTGCTTTAATTGCTGCACTAACTGGTTGGGCGGCAAGACTTGCTTATTTAACACTGCGCTAATGTAAACCGCACGCTGGCTATCTATTCGTGTGATCTCTGCCGTTTGATGATCAGCATAAACATCAGCAACAGTGCTTAATGCAACCACGGTACCATCTTCGGTTCTGACGCTCGCTTGCTTTATGTCCGCGAGGGTTTGGCGATCAGATTCTGGGTAACGCACTCGCACTTTAATCTCATCTTTACCGCGCTGAAATTTTTGCACTATGCCACCACCAAATGCTTGTAATACTTGTTGTGACAGGCTTTCTGTATCTAAGCCCAATGCACGACCTTGTGGCGTTAATTCAAAACGGTACTGCGGCTCGCCCAGATCCAGGTTATGATCAATCCCACTCACCCCTTCAATGGTGCGTAATGCAGCAAGAAAGTCCGCTCCCGCTGATGTCACTGTTGATGCGCCCAAAGCTTTCAGTTCAACCTTAAAGTTATCAACCATTTGCCTTTTGGACAGTACGCTTAACTTTTTAACGCCTTCCATTTGACCAACATTCTGTCGCCAAAGCGTCGTAAACTCATTAGGGCTATATACACTGTCGCTATCGAGCTCAATACTGACTTGGCCCTCGTCATCACTGCTTGCTATAACTTGTAAGCTCAACAGTTCTGATGGAGTCTCTTCAGCACCGTATTGGCGTCTTAGGGTTTCATCGGTGTGCTTTGCCGCCGCTTCAAGTGTTAGAAGATTTTGCTGTGTTTGACCAAAGCTGGCATCATTTTGCATCGACATATCGGCGGTAACCGTATCACTTGGCATATCTGGGAAAAACGCCACGCGCACAGCGCCAGTCATGGGCAAGCCTGCGACTAAAATAAACAACGCAATAAATATCATGACGACCGCGTAACGTAGTTTTAATGCCCACTCTACAACCGGGCAATAAATCCGGTTTTTGAACCAGTTTAAGCCGGTGTCAGCGCCATGTTGCACGCGGGCCCACAGGCCTTTGTTGTCGTTTCTTTTGGTATTAATATTGGCCAAATGTGAAGGCAAAATAAATTTAGATTCGACCAAAGACAGCAGTAAGCAAATGGTCACTACGCAGCCAAATTGTGTGTAGATCTGCCCCAATTTACCCTCAACATTCGCCAGTGCTAAAAAGGCAACGACGGTCGTCAATACGCCAAAACTAGTCGCCGAGGCCACCTTTAAAGTGCCATTAACAGTGCTGGCGATGGAGTCACCTTCGGCTTTTCGAGTCGAATAAATACTTTCTCCTACCACCACGGCATCATCGACCACAATCCCCAGCGCCATAATGAAGCCAAATGTGGTCATTTCATTAATCGTCAGTCCGATAAAAGAGTCCGTCATGAAAAAGAGGGTGCCACAAAAAACAAAAGGCAAACCCGCGGCGACCCAAAACGCGACTCTGACGTTTAAGAAAATGGCCAGTACAATAAACACCAGCGCAATGCCGCTTAGTGCATTTTTAAGCAACAAGCTCAAACGATCTTTGATCATGCTGCTTTTGTCATACCATGAATCGATTTCCACACCAATTGGAAGCATATTGCTGTTTTTCCAACGATCGATCACGCTTGATGCCTGGCTGGCAATATTGACTACATCGCCGTATTCATCCATCACCAGTTCAATCGCCACTGCGTTTTGCAGGTTATAGCGAGACAGCGTAAACGTATCGTCATCAAACACGTCGCCAACATGGGCAATATCGCCAAGAGTGATGTACGTACCATCATCAAAGTTCATGACTGGAATGATGCTAAAATCTTGCCGCTCATACGCTTGCTCAGAGACTTTTAACCTGACGGTTTTATCGCCATTACGCAGGCTAGTGGTTACTGCTGATGATGACTCGGCATTAATGGCTTGCGAAACATCGCTCAAAGTGAGTCCGTAGGCTTGCAACTTAGCTTCGTCGACTTCGATTGAGATCATCGGCTCTGCTTTAGCTTTGATCTCCAGATCTCGAATGGCTGATTGACTCAGTAAATCGGCTTTTAATTGCTCAGCTAAACTTTGTAGTGTGGCTCTGTCTGCGTCACCATAGAGCTGGATCCACAAGGCGTGATCTTGTTTGCGCGCCTTATCAATAACCGGTTGCTCTGCCTCTGAAGGTAAATTGTTAATCGCATCAACTTGCGTTTTAACATCCACCAATAAGGTGTCGAGATCATAGGTACTCTTTTTTTCAATAGTGACATGGCTGCCATTGGCATTTGACGTCGATGTGATGCGCTTTATGCCTGGAACAGCCTCCAGTGCTTCTTCGATTTTAATAGCCAAGCCTTCTTCAGCCTGAATAGCATCGCCACTGTCGTACACAACTGACACCGACACCCTGTCAGCCTCAAGACTAGGAAACGCCTCTTTTCGTAGTATGTTAAGCGACAACAAGCCCGCCACAATCACAATCAGCATTAATAAGTTAGCCGCCACACTATTGTGTGCAAACCAAGCAATAACACCTTGCTGTTGTTTCGCCATGACTTAGTCCTCTACCTTAGCCAGCACTTTCATGCCCACTTTAAAATGGCTTAATGGACGCTTAACAATCTGCAACTGATTATACTCAGCGCCTGCCAGGGAACTTGCTTCCACGTAGATCATCTCGTCTTTCTGAAATTGGATGTTGGCCTCCGACTTCGCTAGTTGGCCATGAGTATCAACCCACCACAACTCACCTTGCTGCGACAATGCAGAAGACGGTAATTGCCACAACTGACTCAACGGTTTACCTGATACTACCGCTTGTACAAATGTCCCCGGATAAAGACGAACAGGCTGTGCTAATGGTTGTTCAACTTTCACTATCAGCGAGCGCTGACGTGTCTTTTCAGTCAAGTGTTGCTCGGCTCTCACCGCCCAACCTTGCCAGCTATCTTGGCCGTTAGCTTGGTACAATGTCACTGACCATGGCTGCTGCGCAAGTTGTTGATTACCAGTATCTGGAAGGTTGTCCCACTGGCTTTGCGATAAAGAAACTGCCACTTCTACATCATCAATACTGTACAGCGTTGCCACTTGAGTGCCCGCTTGTAAATAGCTGCCTAGGTGGATATCACGACTCACAATCAACGCATCAAAGGGGGCTGTTAACTGGGTTTTATGCAGATCTTTTTGGGCCTGCAGAACATCAGATTGCGCGCTTTCATAAGCGGCCTGTGCTTGCTCAAGCTGAGGTGCGCGCAGCACTAAGGGTGAATCGGGCTCACCGGCCAAGCCTGAGTGCAGCCACTCTACTTGCGCTTGCTCACCTAATCGTTGCTCTTCAAGTAAATTTAACTGAGCCTGAGCAAGGTTGGATTTTGCCAGCGCCGCAGCTTGTTGATAGCGTGTGGGATCGATGTGCGCCATAATCTCGCCTTGCTGGATCACCCGACCTGTTTCAAATTTCGCCCCGAGCTTAACGACTTGTCCTGCCACTTCTGCCGCAAACGGCAATTCATAGCGCGACTGCGCTTGACCATAACCGACAACCTCAGCTTGATAGTCTGCAGGAAATGCCACCACCACCGCGACTTGAGGTAATGCTGATTCGGAGGCAGTTTGGAGCATGAGTGTGTCTCGCGCTTTGGCATTATCAGGTTTAGCAGCGGAGGCTGCTTGCGGGGCTGGGCGGTGAGGCAGCTGAGCTTTGGTCACTGCCAACGCTGCAAAGATACTCACCCCTGCAACTAACGTGATGGCTATTGTGATGCGATTTAATGTCATGAGGAAACTCCTAAGCCTAGCGCAAGGCCTAAATCAATTCGGTTATTGAGGCGGTTATAAAGGGTATTTGTTAACTGAGTTTGAAGATCGTAAGTCTGCTGTTGAACCGACAGCAGCGCTAAAATGTCCACAATGCCTTGACGGTATTTTTGTTCGTAACTGGTAAAGCTGCGCTGCGCGCTGGCTAATGCAGCGCTCTGGTGTTGCTGTTGCGTGCTTAAAGACGACTCTTGATCTACGGCATTTTCAACCTCATTGACAGCTTTTAGCAGCGCCTCTTGGTAGAGCCAATAACTCATTTCAGCGTTAAGATCTGCCAGCTCAGCTTCAGATTTAAGTTTGCCACCTTGGAATAAAGGCGCTGAGATTTGCCCTAATGCACTCCATAAAGGCCCTGTTAACAAGGCCTCGCTCGGCGATTGTGCCATGTCTTTTAAACTGGCAGATAAGCTAATAGAAGGCAGCATTGCTTTATATGCAGCGTTTGCTCGCAGTGTTTGTGCCTCAATGTTTGCAAAAGCTGATTGAAGATCTGGACGCCCGGCTAGATTGTGTACTGAGGCGCTATTTAATGGGGTAATAACCGCTGGAAATGAGGCTAAATCACTCTCCTGTGGAAGAGTAGAGTCATCATCTGTCCGCCCCGTCAGCCAGTGTAAATGACGCCGGCTTTCTCGCCATTGTTGTTGATATTTAGCCAAAGTGGCTTTTGTTGAATCACGACTTGCTTTGGCGTTATCCCAATCCTCTAAGCTGCCTAGCCCAGCTTTATAACGTGCTAAGATCAGCGCTTGGTTATTGTCTAACGTTATTAATCGCTGTGACTCAATGCTCACTAGCTGTTGTTGCAAAATGAGATCCAGCCAGGCTCGCATCACGTTGGCGACCAATAAGTTTTTAGCCGCCTGTACATTGGCTTGAGAACTGACAATATCTTTTAACGCTGCACTGTTGGTGTTAGCCAGTTTTTGCCATAAATCCAGCTCCCAAGCCACCGTGATCTCGGTGGCATATGTCTTGTTCTGGCTGGCGTCATCCACCTCATCGACTTGAGCAGAAAAACCACCATTGACGCTCGGTAACAAAGAGCTGGAGGTAATGCCTTGCTGAGCGTAGGCCACTTTCAATGCCGTCAGGCTTTGCTGCAAACTGGGGTTATGCTGTAATGCGCTGTTAATATACGCATCTAGCGCTGGCTCATTAATGAGGGAACTTAGCAGCATGACGCTGTCAGGCTCTTGTTTAAGCTCTGTATTTGACTCTTTTTCCAGTAACTCTGAGAGCAACCTCTGCTGCTGTTTGGTGTGATATTGAGCCTGAGGGGCGAAGTGGGTTTGCTCTAGCGAGCGACAGCCCACTATAGTGAGTAAAATTAACGCTGTCACACTATATTTAACAGGAAAGGTTAATGTCATTTTCTTGCCTCCAATGAGAATGGAAGCAGAATAAACAATGGGCGGTTAACAGAGGGTTAAGGCTCAGATGATAAACATCTGAGCCTGGATAAAGAGCGCCAACCTCAGTAGAGCAGCAACATAAGCGATCATCTCGGGGCGCTATAAGTGATCGCCCTGTGGCTGTTTTGCCACTACTTTTATTTGTTTAGCTCAAACTTATATTCTTTTACTGGCTTAGCACCAAGTAAATATTCGACAAAATAGTCCCAACGTTTACGAACAAAATAATCATTATTGTTCAGCACGTGATCGGCATTAGGATAAATCATTAAATCAAAATCTTTGTTCGCTTTAATCAGCCTATCAACTAACTGCATGGTGGCCGCTGGATTAACATTCTCGTCCAGCTCACCGTGAGCTAACAACAATTTACCTTTAAGCTTAGCAATACTATCCATATTGAGGTTGGTTTGCTCATCCCAATGCTTTGCGACGGGGTAACCGAGCCAGATCTCATTCCAACCTGTTTTATCAATCCTAAAGTCGTGATTGCCGGACGCTGCCACGCCCACTTTAAAGAAGTCTGCATGCCTAAACATCGCCTGTGCGGTATCGTATCCTCCGGCTGAAAATCCGTAGATCCCCACTCGGTTAATATCCAAGTAACGGTGTGTTTTGGCTAAATCTTTAATGGCTTGTACGTGATCATCAACACCTGCTGCTAGGTTTTCGTACGCCACTAAATGAAAATCTCTATCACGCTTACTGGTACCGCGGCCATCCATTTTTATTACAATAAACCCAAGCTCAGCCAATGACTGCGCTTGTTGGAAGTAACTCCAAAATGACTTAGGTGTGAAAAAGTTATGCGGCCCAGTGTAGGTCGCGTCAATCACTGGATATTGCTGATTGGGATCAAAATTAGTGGGCTTATACATTAAGCCATAAAGCTTTGTTTTATTGTCATTTGCTAGCACTTCAAAAGGCTCAGGTGCACGCCAACCTGTGGCCATTAACGCGCTAACATCAGGGTCACCAACGGTCATGATCACGTGACCATCAACGGTACTTCGCACCAAATTGCTCGGCACTGTTTGTACATCAGATGCAATATCGACAAAATAGTCAAAGTCTGGAGCCACACGCGCACTGTGCTCTAATGGCTCGGGCGTCAGTAGTCGCTGCTCTGTGCCGTCTAAGTTCACTTTGTAGAGGTGCCTTAGGTACGGATCGCGATCGTCAAATCCACCTGACGCTTCAAAGTACAAGGTGCGGTTTTCTTTATCTAAGCCACTAAAAGTCCTAACAAAGCAGTCACATTGAGTGATTTTATTTTTTAGTTTACCCGTTGTTAAATCGTACAAATAATATTGCTGTTTACCTGAGCGCTGGCTAGGCCAAATCACTTCATGTGTATCTGCTAATACCCATGCGTCTTGCGCCCAAGGATCTAAAAATTGTTCAGACTTTTCTTCAACAATTAACCGTACTTGGTGGTTTTCAGGGTTGTATTGATGAAAACTGATCCGCTTTTTGGCTCTTGCTTGTTCGAAAAAGTAAAAGCGATTATTGTCTTCCCACCAGCCCCAAAGTGGGCTGCCGTAGTAGGTTTGCTGTAACTTTGGCGCATCAACTTTAGTGACTTTTTTACTGGCAACATCGATAGAATAAACATCGCCCGTTGGCAAGTGTTTATCACCTGCAAGTGGGTAGTAGTAACTGTACAGCTTAGGCCGTAAGCCTTCAGTGTGACTGGACTGAATAAGGTGTAATTTACCGACTTTTTCACGGTTCATTCTGTGAGTCAGTACCGTTTTACTGTCTGGCGACCAAAATACACTCAGGCGCTGTTTGACCTGTGTTTGATCTTGGTTGATATACGCTTTAGGACTGAGGTTTTGTACCGCATAAGGGTAGCCTTCAGTGCCATCAAATGTGAGTTGATGAGTACGCTTGTCTTGGTTATCGGTTAAAAAAAGATTCCAGTCTTTTACGCTAAGTGCGTAGCGGCCATCGGGGGAGCTGTAGCTTTGTGGTGATGTCGCCGTTGACGCCGCGGCTTTATCGCAGTGACTATCGGCTAAGCGGCATTGATAATCTTGCTGCTTGTAGTTGATGTTAAGTTGATCCGTTACTGTATCTAGGGCTTGAATGTACACAGAAAAAGGCGTGTCATTATCATGCTGCAAACTTGCTTTGAGCAAGGCGTGATCAAACAGTGGCGTTACCTTCGCTTTTGCTGGCTCCACTTTATAGTATGTGTGGTTGCCTTTTTCATCGACTTCATTGAACCAAAAGTCACTGCTGTTGTTTATCCAGTTGGGAGTCACCGCCAAATTTCGCACTTTTTTAGTGACATTTTTTGGCAAAAATTGCTCTGCTCGTTGGTAGTCGGCTAAAGAAACCGTAGCCTTGTTTATTTGGGTTGGCGCTGTACTACATGCGCTGAGCATCGCCGAAGCGAGCAACAAACTTGCTTTTTTTATCATTATTCATTCCATTAATCGCCGTGATTAATGGCAATAATATCAATAAATAATTGAACAATAAATAAATAGAATAATGTATACGATGAGCATTCAGTACGCTATCTCCACACTATTTCCCGTACGCATTAATCTCTTACGCTAATATCACGTGTTTAACCAATAAAAAAACCGTTAATGCAAAGGCAGTAACGGTTCTATGGTGTCGGTTAATCCCTCAATCTACTGAGTAATAAATTAGCGACCGCAACCATCAGAGCTGACCGCATTGATATAACGAACATCTTCCGCTCTGTCATAATCGGCGGGGTCAAGCGAGCCTTGTTTTTTCACAAACTGATAGAGCATGTCTGCGTCAATAAAACCGGTGTCCCTCGCTTTTCCCTTCAATTTAGGATACTTATTCCCTCCGGCTGCATTATAGCTAGGAAGCGTAAATCGATAGGTGTCTGTTAGCGTAAAGGGCTTGCCACCGACAGTTTGAATATCAACCGCTTTGGCTTTACAGTCAACCGTCATCTTAATACCACTGAAGTGAGCAAATCCACCTGAGCCTCGGGTTTTAAGCGCAACCTGAGATAAGTACGTTTCGAGTTCAGCCCCTTGCATCTGCGCAACGGTCACGCTGTTGGAAAAAGGTTGGACTTTGAGCACATCGCGATAGCGGATCGGGCCTTTTTTCATACCGGCACGAATTCCACCGGAGTTGATGATGCCGAAATCGGCTGGTATTGGCAGCTGAGTTTGAGCATGGGCAATCATTATGCCTAAAGGCGTGGCCTGGTAACGCACCACCTTACGTTTACCGATAAAATCGGCGTTAGCAACACCAATTTGCTCTCTCAGTTTCACTTGGCCATTACGCTGATAAGGCCGAAGTAATTCGAGCGTTTGCGGATCTTTGGGCGTGCGCAGCGATGAGTGCAGCATGAAGCCGTACTTACTTTCAGCATTAACTGGGACTAATTCATAGTTCGCCAGATGCAGTGCGCCGCCGTAATATTCAAAGTCTGCACGGCCTACAAATTTGCCCCATTCGTAGGCTTGCATGATCCAAGTGCCATTTTGGCGATCCGGCTTACAAGGCTCACCGCGAGCGTAATCTTTTACGTACTCACCGCTATCTGCTTCCATACAAACTGGCAATTGCGAATGCCCGCCAATGATAGCCTGAAGCTGGCCGGGCGCTAAGCTGCGCGCCAGCGCCACATCACCGGGGGCGTTACTGCCATGATGGCCATTTTGATAATGGCCCATATGAGTCAGACCAAACACCAGATCTGGCTGATGCTTGTCTTCAAGCTCTGCCAACACTGCTTTTGCTTCGGCTTGCGCCGTTGTAAATTTAAAATCGTTAACAAATTCAGGGTTGCCTATTTCTGCGGTATGCTCCGTTGTTAAGCCAACCACAGCCAGTTTTAGCCCTTGAACCTCGAACACCTTGTATGGCTCAAAATAGCGTTGCCACTGCCCATCAACTTGGCGATAGATATTAGCCGACAACCAAGGAAAATGAGACCAAGCCCTTTGTTTATCCATAACAGTCACAGGGTTATCAAACTCATGGTTACCCACGGCCATTGCGTCATAACCTAGGTGGTTCATGCCGATAAAGTCAGGCTCGGCGTCTTGCAGATCTGACTCGGGAACACCTGTGTTGATATCGCCCCCCGAAAGCAGCAGCACTTGGCCGCCTTGCTCAGCGACGTCTGCGCGGATTTGGTCGAGGATTGTTTTGCGCGCAGCCATACCGTATTCGCCTCTTGGGCCTTGCCAAAAGCGACCATGGTGGTCGTTAGTGTGGAGCAAAGTAAAGCGTTTACAATCCTCACCTGCTGCGACACAAGCGGCTGAGGCGGTCACTGTGGGCGAGGCCTTGGGCACCTCGACGGGCGCTTTATTATCGTCATCGCTCAACTGCACTGCAAGTGCAAGCGCCGCTCCCACAATAAGCAGGTAGGATGGACGGACTGAAGTATTCATAATCATCCTTCAATATTATTCAAATAAGCGTTGCCACTCATTGTCAAAATACATCCCCTGTCGAAGGTTCTACTTTGGCATTTGAGTGTTACTGCAACGTCTATACAGTTAAAAAAAGCAGCACCCAGAGTGCTCTAGGTACTGCTTTTTATCGTATTAACTGCAAGTTATTGGCGACGACGGAACCATATTAACGGTAACAGTAGCGTCATAAGGCCGCCTAAACTGCCCGCACCGTCTGGTTTTGTCCAGCCTTCGGTTGTTTCGTTGTTTGTCACCTCAATGCTGACCGATTGACTGAAGCTATCGCCACCCACTGTGGCTGTTAGTTCAAATACAAGCGTTTGATCAATACTGACAGCAGGTGAAGTCACATCAAGTACTAGGCCATTAGCAGTGTACTCAGCTGCAGTGCCCGAAACTTGTTTCCAGCTGTAAAGAGTGCCTGCTGGTGCATCTGCAACGGTGGCAGTAATGGAAGTTTGCTCGCCCTCAGCCACTTTTGTGGTTCCTGCAAACTCGATATCGAGTGTGAGAGGCACATCTGTGACGCTAATGCTCACAGATTGAGTCGTCGCTAATGTACCGTCACTGATAGTCAGTACAAAATTTAGCGACTTGTCAGCATCAACCATCGGGGCGGTCAAAGACAAAATAGCTTCATTACCAACGACTTCTTTACCCTCATCAGTCACACGCTCCCATTTGTAACTTAACGTTACGCCTTCACCCGCTGTAATAGCGGAAGCATCAAGGCTATAAGTACTGCCTTCTATCGCTGTATCAGGAGCCACGATATCACCGTCAACCACTAAACTAGGGCTTGGATCATCATTACACTGAGCGCCGTATATTGCTTGTACTAACTCAGGACGGTCAATGAATGGGTTACGGTTACCTTGGTACTTGTATATTTGGTTGTTACGATTTTGCTCATAAGTATCAACAGCATCTAACTTGTTCCACTCATACAAAGCACAAAGCGTACCGATGAGCGGCTCGCCATCTTCAGCTGTGGTGGTGAGACGATCAACTATTACAAGATCAGGCATCTTGGTTGTAGCATTATCAGTACCTTGATAGCGGGTATCCATATACATGATCATACGCGCTACATCGCCTTTAACCTCATCACGCGGCTCCCAACAATCTGTCGCTTTGTCCAGATAGTTACCAGTACCTTTACCGTTAAACTCAACTTCCTCACCAGTGTCTTTACATTCACCAAAGTCATTGTTGCTTCGTTTTGAATTGATGCCAGTATCTGAAGGACGCAGGTGATGAGCATCGGTGAAGCCCCACTGCGATTGACTTGGGAAGCCATGGCTCTTGGCCCAGACGTGTTCACGATTCCATTTACCCACACCACTACCACTAGTCTGGTTGTCATACTTAGAAATAGAAGCGCCAGTGTAGATCTCAATAACGTTTTGGTTGTTATTAGGATCTTGATCTGCGTAAGTCAGTGTGCTCCAAACCTGCTTATAACTGAGTTGTTTGTGGTTTTTGGCAATAATCGCAGACAAGGCGTTTTTAAGATCTTCAGCGCTATCAAACTCACTGTTTAACACATCTGAGTAATAAATAGCGTCATTGAATGTGTCTGGATCTGCAACTGGCGTCAGCGTTTCACAGTTGGTACAAGGCCCTTTTTCCGGAGCGGGATCAGGCGTAGGAATTGGCTTAGGAGGAGTTGGAGGAGTGACATCACCAGAGCAAGCATCTTCACCAATACAGCCAAATCCATCGACTGTGTCCTTGGGTTGAGAAGCCCAGTCTTTTTCGTCGAAAGCAACTTTAGCTACCATGGAACTCGTAGTATTTTTACGTCGCAGCGTGACATCTTTCCCCCAATTTTTAGGAGTAGGTACAGCGCCAACAATGTCAATTACCTTGGCACCGTTGAGCAGCGCAACCGCATCAGTTCCATTCTGTTGAAGCCCGCCAATCACCTCCGCTACGCTAGAGTCTAGATTCAATACAGCATCAGCATGTCTAACAACCAAGATGCCTTTTGCTGGTATTTCTTGATCTGTAAATGCGACCATATCTGTCGTAGTCGTTGCGCTATCTTTGTAACGAACGAGCTTATAGCCATTTAAAGACTGCGCGGTATCACCAGAGTTATACAGTTCAATAGCTTTATTGTTACCGCTACCTTCAATGTATTCAGTAATCACTAAGTCAGCATTAGCGGCTGTCGACAAGCCGCCCAAAACCAAAGCAGTAGCCGCAGCAACTGCATTCATTTTAATTTTCATAATCATATCTCTTTCAGATTTTTGAGGAAAAGCGCACTGCCCTAGAGCAGGCGCTTATTGCCGTATTTAGTGCTTACTTGCGAAGACGACGGCGTATAGCTGCTAGTCCGAACAGGGATAGCAAGCTGATGAAGCCCGTGCTACCGGCACTACCGTCACCGCCAGTGTTATCGGCTTCTTCCTCAATAATGTCTGCAATCAAGCTGTCACGGTTAGCGACCTTTGCTTGGAAGGTTTGTTCAGAGCCTGCTACAACCTGACCATTACGTTTAAGACTGACTGTAATGTCATAGATAGCTGAAGGCGCACCAAAGACTTCAAAATTGACCAAATTGGTCGTATCGTTAGTCATCACCACATTAGGCAATACCATTTGGCTCAAATCTAAACGCTCTTCATCATCGTTTGGTGTCATGCTAACCGACGCGACATCGCCCACTTGAACAGAGACACCAGTTGGGATCTGATAAGGCACTTTGATGAGCTTTCTCAGTTTGGTCAACGTCAGAGGAACACCCGCATCTGCATCACCTGGCTTGTAGCTCAGTGTTAGCAGCGCTGGATCATGATCTGATGCGCGATAAACATCTTCTTTATAGAACTTATGTGTACCTGTCCCGTCGATGCTCCCTTTAAAGCGATTTTGGTAGTCATACAAACCCGTTTCTGCGGCATTCACATGCCAGTCTGTGGCATCAATCACGCGATCTTCCAAAGAAGGTGAGATCAAGATGTGATCCAGCGAGCCTATTTCGTCACTAAAAGAGTAACTCCAAGGTGTTTTGCCTTTTTCTTTGAACTTTTCGCTCACAATGTCGATGTAGCCATACGTCTTAGTAATGGTGGCTGCAGAGCCATCTTCGTTAAATTGAGGCTTAGCTCCAAGGAAAGTGTGACTAGCAGTCACGATAGTTTTATTACGTGGGTTTTCAGTCAGCACGAGCACAGGATCTTCTTTACCGTAGGCGTTCAAATCACCAAGGATAATCTTATCCCCAAGCACGTCTTCCATCTCTTCACCTAAATGAACAGCGCCGGCAACACGGAACTCAGCACAAGAACCTTGATAGTCCAAATCTGGCGCTGTACGGTTGTTCCAAGTGGTAGCATTGCCAAACTCGACACCTTGCCACTCTTCATAACAAGTAGAGCCTTTCGATTTAAGGTGATTAACCGCTAAGGTCAAACGCTTACCGGTTTGATTAACGATAAAGGTGACCACTAATGCATCACGATGGTAGTTCTGACCGCTCTCTAGAATTTCATCGTTTTGATCTTTAACCACTTCACCAAGATCGTTGACTGTGGTTGGTGCTTTTTGCTGCGGCATTGGGATAACGCGAGTACGCTCAATGCTCATCTTGCTCGGGCGATAAATAATACCTGTCGCAATAGCATCAGAGCCAATGGCGTCGAGGTTATCCAGCATTTGATTGCCGTTATTATCAAAACCAACAAACACATAACGGTTTTCTGTTGAGTTAGGTCCATTATAATCTTGGGCATATTCATCTACATACTGAATATTGACCTGATTTACAATTTCAGCTATCGCGCTGCCATCACCAAAACCATTGTTTTCAATCTCCATCAGCGCCATAACATCAGCATCTTGCGCACGAATGATTTCTACCAGTTTGGTTCTTTGGTTAATGTATTCGTCGTAGCTCTCTGCACCTCGGCTTTGACCAAAGTTATTGTTATCGCCACCGAAAGGAGAGTTAAAGAAGTTGAACAGATTCTGACTGGCAACACGGATAGCAAAATCATTTTCTGCCACGGTGTCATCTAGATCAGGTTTATCAGTACGCGGTAAGTTGTGAATAAAGTTATCGCTGGTTAACTGGTTAGTTATAGTCAGGCTGTAGTCCTGATCGTACTTATCAGTGCCTGGAATTAACTCAGTTTCATATTGACTGATCACACCTTGCGCATTAACGAGGCTGTCATCGATGCGGATATAGTTGGTGTGTGGATCACTGTTAAACCCAGCGTAATAAGGTAGCTCGGTGCCGTTAGACTTAGTCGCACTTTCAATCACTAAACGATAGTCATTGTTTTGCTCATAGGCGGCTTTAGACTCTGGGCTGCCCGCAACGTGTAAGTGGTTAGGCTGCAAGTTAGGACGCTTATACGCCGCAACCATATTGTTGCGGTTATGCCCTTTGCTACTTGAAAGGTAGTTGTAGCTAAAACTGCGAGTAATGCGCAGATCTTGCTCACCTTCAGTCTGTGGATCCAGATCTGTCGGCAAGTTAACCAGCATTCCCTCATAACGCTCTAGCGTTTTATCGAAAGAACCATTATCAGCGTCAATAACTTGGATATCGATAGGCTCTATTGTGATATTCGTATTAGTAACATTCCAGCTAAATGCTGTATCAGCTTTTAGTTGTGTCTGGCCTTGGTATTCCACCACTTTGCTACCAATACAAACGGTTTGACCAACCTTAATATCACCCGCTGCACTTGAGCTAACGAAAATACCATCTGAAGTCTTAGGATCATTGTCAGATCTTACGTTGCTCAGGTAGAACCCTTCATTAGGGATAGACACTTTAGCTGAAACGATACCTTCGACAGCAATTTTATCCGCTGATTGTGTTTCGCCAGCCGCAATCAAAGGCGAAGTAAAGCCTGAGCCTTGAACTTCGCTAGGTGACTTGACTTCACTTTTATCCGTTGGGCATGTAAAAATGTCCATGATGTCGTCGGCATCAGCAGCAGGGAGCTCTGATTTACCGAGATCATCAAATTTGATCGGCAAAATACTCTGCCACTTAGTAGCATCGAAGGTGGCTGATTGAGCAGGGTTGCTGCCATCGGCATCTTTTTTACGACGCAAAGTCGTGTTCGGTGCCCACTTGCTATTGTCATTCACAGCGCCAACACGGTCAATAACGGTATCGCCATTTTTCAGGAAAAATCCATCGTCGCTAGTCATGAATAAGTTGTTAAATTTATTGCTGCTGTCATAGGTGGAGATCACAACAGTGCCACCTTGAGCTTCAATTGCGCTGCGAAACTCTTCGGTAGCTCGACTGTTAACAAGCACAAGAGACTCACCAGCAGCAATCGTGTGGCCAGTTAACAATGGCTTTGCATCAGCGTTAAGCAGCTTATTGTCATACTTACCGCTTGAGCGTTGGAAAGCGGCAATGTCGGCAGTAAAAGTAAACGCCTCTGAACCTGTGTTTGTGATCTCAATAGATCCCGCTGCAGCATCTGAACTTTGGGTCATTTCGGTGATCAGCAGATCTTCAACGCCAGCGAAAGCGCCCATGCTAATAGTGCTGGCAATGGCCAGCGATAGAAAACTTTTCTTCATAGTAAACTCTATAAATTGGATTCGTTACGGACTAGAAGTACATACGCGCATAAGCGTAAGCGGCTTCAGGGGCTTCACCGACTCGACCTTCTAAAGAAAGTACGATGTCACGGGTTGGACGGTAGTTTACGCCCAGGCTGCCCCAACGACGCTCTTTGCCATATTCAGGTGGCAGATCAGAGTAGTCGAAATTAGGACCGATCAGATCCCAGCCTTCGTATTGTTCATGGTTGACAGAGCTGACCAACTCCCAATGCTCATTAAGATCATACTTAGCACTGACCGTTAAGCCCTGATTACGGAAAGTTTGGTAATCGAGGTATGTGTTACCCGACTTGCGTGTAGAGAGGTCTTCATCTTCTAAGAAGCCATTGAAACCAATAGATAAGTCTTCCATCAACTTTAAGCGAACACCAACGCCTAACTGTTTCTGTTCGCCATATTTGCTCAGGCCATTAGAGCCGCCACGCGTCTCTAATCCAACAACAACGGATAGTAGATCTGACATCCAGCCTACATAGCCGTTGATAATGTCACCTTGTAGGGCGCCACTTTTGTGCTCACCGTCATATGAATATGAAGCACCAGCAATGAAATGTTCAAATTTCGCTTGATATTTAACAGTATTTTCTTGATCGCCCGCTTCACCCGTTTCAACAGATTTGTTGAACGTGAAGTCGCCAAAATGGTCGAAATCATCGAATGCAGTGTCGGTTAAACCTAACTCAATCCACTGCTGATCGGTAAGCATGTAGCCCACGTATAGTTTATCGATAGCCAGTTCAAATTCACCGTCTCCACCTAACCAATTACGGCGTTGATAGTCCAGCTCAAGGCGGTAAGTGAATCGTTCACGTTGCCCTTCGACTCCCATCGTGGCAAAACTATCATCGACATACCCTTTGGTATCGTAGAATTCATCATGATTGTAGTCAGGGTGAGTATCAAAGTGTCCACCGACGCCCACTTCGCCATATAAGCGAATGTGATCGCCTTGACTGTCACCATCTAGCATTACCGCATTCACAGAGCCCGCACTAAGCATAGTGACGATCGCGATTGCAACTGTTGATTTATTTAACATTGCTGTTACTTCCGAATTAGTCATTCTTCAGCCTCATTAAGTCGAGGCCAAATTAAAAATTAAACATTTTATGAGTAAGATCTTAAATTGCTA